>DASZWQ010000007.1 GCA_035546535.1 Pirellulales bacterium
ACGCCTTCGTAGGTTCGAGTCCTACCTCTCCCACCATGCTTCGCTTAAGGTGGGCGTGCCGGGCGGGTGTAGCTCAATGGTAGAGCAGCAGCCTTCCAAGCTGAATACGAGGGTTCGATTCCCTTCACCCGCTCCAACCCCGCTATGGTCAAACATGAAGCACCAGCATCTCGCTGCAATTCTCGTCGTTGTCTTCGCCACGTTTGGCGCGGCCTCCGGGGCGCGGGCGGATGATGCGCTGTTCCTGCCCGTGGAGGATTCCTTCGTCATCGCGGGCATGGGCGTCGTGGCGACCGGTACTGTCGTGCGGGGTACGATCCACACCGGCGATCAGGTAGAGCTGGTTGGCACCGGCGATCCGACGCCGGCGGTCGTGCGTGATCTCCAGGTCAACTTCAGTTCAGTCGCGGAGGCTGGCGCGGGCACCGAGGTATCCGTCATCCTCGGTCGCGTCGAACAGGACCAGGTGCAGCGGGGCCGGGTGATCGGCGCGCCTGGGGTCCTGAAGGCGCACGCCAAGATAACCGCGGATGTCACCTTGCTGGCGGCCGGTGGCCGGGCACGGCCTGCGGATGACGGCTATCGGCCACTGCTCAAGATCTGGACACAATCCGTGCCCGGGACCTTCGATCTTGGCGGCGGCCAGATCGATCTTGGCGCCACGGGGCGCGTGTCGATTACCCTCGAGGAGGCGACCGTGGCGCAGCCTGGCGACCGGTTCGACGTCACTGACGGCGGGCGCAGCGTCGGTGGCGGCGTCGTTGTGGCGACGCAGGACTAGTCCGGCCGTCAGTCACATCGCCAGGCGGAGTCCTGACAACGCCGATCCGATACTTTCAAAAGTCGTGACAATCTGGTCCGCCGACGTCAGCAGGAAGAACTTGTCGGTCGAGCTCGCGCACTGTTCGAGCATCGTGGATTTTGGATCGCGGCCGGTGTTCACCTGGACCGTGTAGAGCTCGATCCCCGCGTCCTTGATGTTCTGGCACAGCTTCTTCTGCCGCGTGTCAACCCGAGATGACGGGTTGCGCCCGTCGCCGTACCAGCGGTCCTGCGTGTTCAGGCCGTCGGTCAGGAGAATAATCACCTGCTTGTACTTGTAGCTGCTGTCATAGCTCGGGATCGTGAATGGCGACTGGGTGAGGGATTGCCATCCCCATTGCAGCCCTATCGCCTGATTGGTCGCGCCCAGCGGCTTCATGGCGTCGATCACATCGTTGAGATCTGACCACCGGTAGCTCAGGCCGGCCAGTTGGGCGGGGCAGCTTTCGTTCTGCTCAGCCGGAAAGAGAGTCGCGCTGCGTGATGTGCTCGGCGCGGTGTTGTCGAGGTCATAGTTTTGGTCGCGATCGGTGACGCATCCATTCCAGTTGCGATGCGATGTGGCGGTCCAAGTGCGGCGCGCGTTCTCGCATGACGACTTGGTCGTATAGTTTTTCTTGCTGCACGACCCGTTCACTTCGTCGAACAGGTCCCAGCGCAGCCAGGTCTTGGCGTAGTTGCTGCTGCCGACGTTCACGCCCGTGGCGAATGGCACGATCGAGACATACACATCGCCGTCGACGGTTGCGGCATCCTCCAGCTCATCAAGCAGATTGTGCGACGCTGTTTTCAGCGCGGACATCTTTCGGTCGTCGTCCATCGAGCCCGTGTTGTCCAGGACAAGCGCGACGCGAAGGCGGGAGCTGCCCCAAACCGCCGTCGACTTGGCGTTGATGGGGACGCGCGAGAGGCCAAAAAGGGCACCGAAATACGGTATAACGTCGCCGGTCGCGACGGCTTCCACGGATGGTCCGCCCTGTGTCTTGAACGAGGCGCTCAGCGAGATGTCCTTGAGGTCGGACTCGCCGAGATTGGCCGCGAAGAAATTGTTGGCCAGCTGATTGACCCTAATACTCCCCAACGAGCGCAGCGACGGATCGGTCGCCACCGCCAACGTGGCGGCATCCAGGGCATCTTGCATGTCGATGCGGGCGCGGAAAGCGCGGGCGTAGTCCAACGCGCCCCCAACCGCCATCAGCAGCGGCACCGAAACGATCGCGAAGATGACGGCAATATTCCCGCCGTCATGTGCGCGAAAACGTGCCAATTCATCGATAAGGATCTGAATTGTCCGGATCATCGCGGCAACTGTCCAAGTAAGTTTGAGACGAAACGAATGAAGCCTGCGTATGCCCCTTTAACAAATTCTGAACCCGTATCGCGTGTGCACTTCCTAATCGCGACCATAGCGGTCAAGCGCGGAAGATGATGCTTTAAAAACGTCCCATCTGGATCAATGTTCTACATGGTACTTGCGAGCGCCGTGATGCGGGAAAGATATTGCGCGACGTCAAAAATGACGGACGCCTGACTGGCGCCGGATCAAATTCCGCGAGAGCGCGTTGCGGCTGATGAATCCAGGAGGACTCGTCATGCCGGACAAACGCACCATCGAAAAAGCCGTCGCCGACAAACGTGCTGGCAAATCCGCGTCGACCCAGGCCGGGGAGTTCGTCCACGATGAAATCGATAAGATCAGGCATGGCGAGCACGGTGCGCGCTCGGCGAAGCAGGCGATCGCAATCGGATTGTCGGAAGCCCGGCGGGCGGGTGTCGACCTGCCACCGCCGAAGCGGGGAAAGACCACGGAACGGACCCGCAAAAGCGCGGAATACGCCTATGAGGTGGGGCAAGGGGAGCGGAAGACGACGCGGCGCCCGAAAGTTGCCAAGGCCGTGAAACGTGCGTTGAAACGTGAGCCCACTGATACGGTCTCGCGTGCGGCGCTCTCTCGGCAGGCGCGGACTGCGGCCTCCCAGCGATCGGCGGGGTCGCGCTCGGCTTCGGCAAAGAAGGCTGCGGCGACCAAAGGTCCGGCCGAGCGTAGCACGGCGGCGCGAAAGGGTGCTCGCACACGCAGTTCCCGCAAGAAATAACGTGAGGGAAATTGCGGTCGGCGGCTCGGCTTGCTATCTCTCCCGCGCGCTTTGCGTAGGGGTATAGCTCAGTTGGTAGAGCGGCGGTCTCCAAAACCGCAGGTCGTAGGTTCGAGCCCTACTGCCCCTGCCAACCCACCATACGGTGGGTTGCCACAAAATAGCCTTGACTACCCGCATTTTCGTGGGTTATCGGGCTTGAGAATCCAGACTAAAGGCCTTATGTAGCCTTTCCCAAGCGCCCGACGCGCGAGCCATAGGTTCGCGCGTCGATCA
>DASZWQ010000008.1 GCA_035546535.1 Pirellulales bacterium
ACCCGATGGGAGTGCTGCGGCGCCAGAAACCTAGTTCCTGGTCGATGAACTGCTGCCGAGTCATCACGCGCACGTCGTCGGGTAGCGTGGCCTGCAGCGTCGCGAGCGCTTCGTGCTCGCGCACGCCGGGCTTGAGTTTAAGCAGGCCGACGTCGACGTCGGCGAGCTTGTCGCGCCGCGCGCCGGGAACGGTAAACAGGCGGCGGTACTCGTCGGTGCTGACGATCACGTTGCCGTCGTTAGCGAAATCGGTCCCCAGATCGAACAGGCCGACGACGCGCGTGGCATGGTCGGAAAGCTCGACTCTGTCGCCCACCCGCGGCTCGCCGTAATCCTCTTTCGAGCGACGGTCCATCAACAGCGTGCCGGGGACTTGCAACGCCGCGGCGGCCTCGGCCTCGATGGGCAGCACCGGCGCGCGCGGGTCGAACGCCAGCGCGCGGATCGGATGGCCCTGGCCAGTCTCGGGGTTTTTCCAGATCGATTGCCCCGTTTCGATATACAGCGGCCAGGCGGTGACGACGTCGGGGCAACCGAGCGCCTGAGCCAGCCGCCGCCGCGTGAAGGTCTCTTTTACAGAGAGCGTGTATCGGGCACTGCTGATCATCACCAGGTCGGCGTCCAGCATGCGGTGCAGCGCCACCGTGCTGTCGAACAGCGCATTGCGGAATCCCAACTGCATGAACATCAGCACCACGGCGAAACCGATGCCGCACACCGCCACCAGCAGCCGCCGCGGCTCGTGCACGAGGTTCTTCCAGGCCAGTGGTATGCGTTGGTTGGGCATTAGTGGGCGGTAGTCAGTAGTCAGTAGTCAGTAGTCAGTAGTCAGTAGTCAGTAGTCAGTAGTCAGTAGTCAGTAGTCAGTAGTCAGTAGTCAGTAGTCAGTAGTCAGTAGTCGGTAGTCAGTTTGCTCAGAACAAATCGGCGGGGTCGGCCGAGTGGACTTTGGCCAGTGACGCCATGCCCGAGATCGAGCACATGATGATCGACAGCAGTAGCACGCCGGCGGCGCGGCCGAGCGTCATTTCAATGGGGATATGCGTCATGTGTTCGGTCACCCGGTAGAGCAACTCGGCCAAGAGGAAGCCGGGAACAAAGCCCGCCAAAGCTAACATCAAGGCTTGTTCGAGAACGAGGCGCGACAGGTAACGTCGTGGGTAGCCGATCGCCTTCAACGTGGCGTACTCGGCGATGCGGCTGGAAATGTCGCTCGACAAGACCTGGTAAACGATCGCCGTACCAACCAAGAGCGCGACGAAGACGCCGAAGCCGAAGATCACGCCGACCGAAGTCTTGGTCATCCAGTGTCGACGCTCGTGGGCACCTAGCTCGTCGCGCGTGAAAACTTGCACGTCGCGGGGCAGCATCGCGCGCAGGGATTGCGCGACGGCATCGGGCTCTTCGCCCGGCTTGAGCCGCACGAGCCCCAGGCTGATTTCGCTCGGCCGGCGAAACGGCAGCAACCGGCGAAACGTCGAGCGGCTGGCCAACAGCGCCCCATCGGCGCCAAAGCCCGTTCCGAGCGTGAAATCTCCCACGACTTCGACCCGGTGCCGGCCCACTTCGCTCGAGACGCCCTCGTCGAGTGGGCCGAATTCGGAGCGGCTCAAGCGGTCCAGCAGCACGGCGTCCGCTTTCTCCAGTCGCTCTTGTTGATCGAGCACCTCAGGCAACGCAAACACGTGGTCGTGCGGATCGATCGCCATGAGCATGATGCCGCGGCGCTGACCGGTTTCCACGTTGCGCCACAGTTGAAAGCCCACGTCGAGCGCGCCGGTGCCGGCCACTTCGGGCAGCGAAGCCGCTTGCGCCAGGCGTACGCGCTCGATCGTGCCGGCCTTGGCCAGGTGCAGATATTGAGGCGAAGCGAGCAGCAGATCGAAATCCAAGTGGTCGTAGATGCGCGTGGCGGTCTGCCGTACCGAGGCCAGAAAGCCCAATTGCAACAGCACCAGCACCACGGCGAACGCCACGCCCGCCACGGCCACGACCGAGCGGGTTTTCTGGTGCAGCAAGTTCAGCCAGGCGAGTTGCGTTTTCATGCGTTCGGCGCCTGGGCTTGTGCTGCGCCTCGATCCGGGCACGAGCGCGTCACTGGTTTTTCGCTTGTTCGTCGGCCGGAGCGGCGCTCTCCGACGATTCGGTGTCGATCAACACGTCGACTTGAAGATCGACCAGGTCACCGGCCTCGCCGCTCTCATCCAGGCGAATGCGCGCGCGAAGGACGCGGGCGTCGGCCGCGGCGGTGGGATCGAGGCTGACGACCTGGTTCTTGGAAATCGTCTTCCCGACGCTTTCGACCGTGCCCTGGATCGGCGCCGACAGGGCGTCGCTCGTGACCAGCGCCGACTGGCCGGGATGCACGAGGTACACGTCCGTTTCGTAAATCTCGGCCGTGGCATACATTTGCGCGGTGTCGCCCAAGCGCAGAATGGGGCGCGGACCGATGGTTTCGCCCACGCGGGCCAGGATTTCGAGGATACGGCCGTCGCGCGGCGCACGAACGATCGACATTTCCAGCTTTTGCGCCGCGGCCGCCGCTCCTTTCTCGAGCGATTCGAGCTGCGTCGAGCTTTTCACCCGGTCGAGGTTCGCCCGAGCCGTTTGCAGCTTGGCTTTTCCCTCGCGCTCGTGGGCGGCCCGCGACGCGTCGAGCTTTGCCATTTGCGTGCGCGCGCTGTGCAGCTCGGCGCGGGCTTGCTTGACGAGGAGCTCCTGATGTTCTTGCTCTTGTGGCGAGACCGCGGCGCCGGCTCCCGCCAGGCGTTCCTGATCGCGCTGGGCAATCGTTAGATTCGATTCCAGGGCATCGATCTTGGCCGCCAGCGCCGACTTATCCAGATCGGCCACTTGCAGCTCTTCCAGGGCCGCTTCGGCCTCGGCCACCAGTGCTTCGGCATAAGCCCGTTCGGCCTGGCCGCGCGCTCGGGCCTCGGCCAGTTGGGTCTCGGCCAATTGTTGTTCGCTTTGCCGCAGGGGGTAGCTGCTCAGGTAAGCGAGCTCCTGGCCGGCCGCGACCTGGTCCCCTTCGGCGACGAGCAACTTGTCCAAACGCTCGCCGGCCATGCCGCTGACTTCGATGATTCCGCCGCGCGGCTCCAACCGCCCCAGAGCCGCCACACTGGGGCGCGCACGGCGGACCGAGGTCGTAACACTTTCTGTTCGCGCCGCACTCTCACTGTGCTTGCGACAGGAGATCAGCCCCGGAGCCGACGCAATGAATGCTACCCACACGAAGAATGCCCAGTCTCGTGTTGTCATCGACGCCCTGTTTCGACTCGGGAAAGTAAAGGGGCACCTTCGGCAGAATAGTCAACGTCCGGCATGGCCGCAACGTAACTTCGATGCTTCGTCGATTGCGGGGCGAGTTCGATGTGTTGCGGGGGAAGCGTGCGGTGGGCGTGGCGTCTCTGCGCAGCAGGCACTGCGCTGCCACATCGTGGATGCGGGCCCGCCGAATTCTGCGCTGACGATTGTCCGCTGGACGTCGATCGCTTGCGTCTCGTAGCTGCGGATGCGGGCGCACGTGCCGCGCCTCGTGGCCGGACGGCCAGCGTCCTCTCATCTGGATCAACGGTTCGCGAGTTCACGTCGCGTCGGAGGCGGGCGGCAGCGGGCCCGGCATGCCACGGGCGGAGTGTTTGGTGGGCCGAGAAAATCGGCCCTCGGACCCGGCTCTCACCAAAGCGGTGTCTCCCTTGCCCTGTGAAGATTCATTGGCTCGGTGAGAGATTCTCTAAGGCATTGATATATAAGGTCTTAAGTCGTGTTTCGTAACGGCCTCTCACCATGTTGGTGAAGGTTGGTGAGGGGCCATTTCGGGGTCAAAAACGGAGCTAAGTCCTTCCTGCTGGACGAGATCGAAGGCGGTCTTTGCGTGCCCCCATTTCGTGGCACGGCGCTTGCCAAGTGTTACGAGCGGCCGTGGCGCCAGCGATCAAGCGGGCTGCTCGCGCTACGGCCCAGGAAGTGTTTGCCGCGCGCGGGGCTGCCCAGCGTTCGCTTTGGGCTGGCGCGTGCATGCACGCCATGGCAGGGAGGCTCAACGGCGCAATTGATCTGCGCCGAGGGAATTCGTGTCGCCAACTCTCATCCACACGTTCTAGCTACGACAACACGATGCAACCTTCCAGGGAATTATCAATCGCGCCAGCGATGGCGCAGCCGCGTGCCGTATTGCGCGACGTGGACTCCGCTCAATGCCTGATTGTCGCGACCGACGACGCGCGCCGCGACAACCTGGGCTTCGCGGCGCGCGAAGGCGGATGGGATGTCACCTCGTGCGGCGACGTCGGGTCGGCCGTGACGCATGCCCGGCAGCGGTCGCTGCAAATGGCCATCGTCGATATCAGTGGTTCGGCCTCTGCGGATCGAGCCAGCTTTCGTTTTCTGGTCGAGCAGTTGGCCTGTACCAGCCGCATGTTGTTGCTGGTGTGCGGGAATCTGGACGACCCTCGCGAAGAAGTGTGGGCGAGACATTTGGGCGTGTGGATGTATCTGCCAGGCGCCATCGATGGAACGGAACTTGTCGGTTTGTGTGTTGCCGCGCGCGAGACCGTCGAGCGCTTAGCCGCGGTCAATCGTCAGCAGCGCCCGGCGCATGACATGAAGTTTTAATGAACTTCCCGAGGCGCGTGACCTCGGGGTTCACAACTTGTGTGAGTGGATTGGACGGTTCGGGCGAGACCCATGCCCGAACCCGGCAACTGGGATGGACGGTTCAACTACCGTCCGCAACTAAGAAAGGAACGCAGCATGCCGTCGTACAGCAACCTGTACCAGGACTACAGCGCCGACAACGAGTTCGACTACGGCCGTCGTCAGCCGGAGCGCTCGCCGCAACGGACCCGTCGCTCGACGGTGCGTCGCACGAGCACCTCGAAGTCGTCCAGCTTCAACGGTCTGCATCGCCGCCGCAACAAGCACTGGAACTGGTAGAGGGCTGGCGTGCGCTCTCGGTCGGACAGGAACGGATTCGTGACCGCGGAAATGATCTCCTCGCGTTCACGGCGCACTACCGTCTCCCGTGAAGACTTGCGCACACGCGACGCCTGACTCCTGCGTGGCGAACGATGTACGGGGCGATGACGTAGACCGCGGCCTTGCGGCGTGGTCTACGTCGTCGCCATAGTTTTTTGCTTTAAGCCGCGGAGCAGGCGCGCCCTTGTCGGTGGCTGCTCACTTGGCGCCGCGCTCGAGAATCGCGCGAAAATCGCGCAGCCGGTCGAGATCGATCTCCGGCGCTTCGTGTTCGAGCAAATAGTCGGCGTCTTGCCTGGCCCCGGCGTGCTCGCCCGTTTGCCAACGCAGCACGGCCCGCATGAATCGCTCGCGGTGCGATTCAGGAGTGATGGCCAAGAGCGCGTCCAGGTAGCGCAGCACGGCCTGTTCGTCGCCCTGCCGCTGCGCGACATTGATCAGGTTGTGCAGAATCCTCGCGACGATTGCCCGCTTGGTTATAGCGGCCTTGTGCTCTTCGAGGAGCGGCGTCTTGGTGGCTTCCAGAACCCGCGCGGCGGCTTCCTCGTCGCTGATCACCTGGCCGCCGTCAAACACGTCGATCAGGCGGCTGTCGCCTTTCTCCGGCGTGAAGCGGACGACGAAATGGCCCGGCAATCCCACGCCGTCGACCTTCAGCCCCAGCCGCTTCGCCAGCTCGATGTAGATGACCGACAGCGTGATCGGCAGACCCTGTCGGTCGTCGAGCACGTCGTTGATGTAGCTGTTGGCGCGCTGATAGTAAAACGTCCGGCTGCCGTGAAAGCCGCTCTCTTCGAAAAAAAACTTGTCGAGCGCCGCCAGCCGCGCCGCTTCCTCAGCGCCCTCGGGGAGCGTGGCCTTGAGCTCGGCAGCCATCCGCTCGACCAGGCGCCGATAGAACTCCGCGTCCACGTCCTCGTTATCCAATTGCGCGACACACAGACAGGCCGTTAGTAGATCGGCGCGGTCATCGGGCTGGGCCAAAAGTTTTTCGAGTTCGCCGATCACCTTGGCTTCGCGCAGCTTGCCGCTGAGCACGCGCAACTGCCGGGCCTGCCGCGTCAGACGCTCGGCCCGTTCCACAAGCGCGGCCGGCAACAGGTCGTCGCCCGCAGTGAGCTGCTCAGTGAAAGCCAGGTTAGGTACGGCGCCGACCGGTAGCTCGGTCAGCAACTTGTCGACACGGGCGGCAATGTCCGTGCTTGTGGCCGGCCGAGCAAGCTCTTTGGCAAGCTGAAAATTCTTGAACTCGGCGTGCGTGTCGCGGAATTTGGCCAACCCCACCTGGCCAGCGAGCGGCTGCGGCAAGGGCCAGGTAACGACGACCTGATCGTTCACCGAGCAGACGATTCGCGCCGCCTCGACGCGGACGTGCAGTTTGTTGAACTCGCCAGGCCGGTAGTGGGCGGACGTTTGCTGCGAGAGGATGGTCCAATTCACCAGGTCGGGCCCGTCGAAGCGCGTCAGTCGCAATCCGCCGCCGCTGGGATAAAAGCCGTAATGCTTGTCTTGGCCGTCGGCCGCGAAGACCAGTCCCGCGGCGCCCGCCTCGTCGTCCAAACGGACATTCACGCTCACTTCATAGGGCAGCTGCGGAGGCGATTCGCGCCACAGGCAGAGTGCTCGCCCGCCAAAACCGTCCCCCTCGCCGTCGACCAGGATGCGCCCGCCGCGTGTTCGCCAATTGGCCCCCATCACGACCTGCCACTGATCGGGATCGAGCGCGCCTTGCTTCAACCATTGCGCGATGGGCACCGGATTAGGTTTGGCGACGAGCGGCTTCAGATCATTGATGGCCACGGCAAAGCCAAGGTTCGACGTCACCGTCGATTTCAGCGTCAAGATGCCCTCGACGCGTCCCTGCATGTCAAGCAATGGTCCGCCGCTGTTTCCCGGCTCGATGGGGATGGCGAGTTGGATCATCGAGCGGCCGTCGATTTCGCGCATTCCCGAGACGACCCCCGAAACGACGCTGTGCCGCAGCCCTTGGGGATTGCCGAGCGCGACAACGGCTTGCCCTGCGCGCAACTGCTCGGAATCACCCAGCGGCAATGGTTGCAGCCCGCGCGCGTCGATACGGAGTATCGCCAGATCGAGGTGACGATCGAAGGCGTGTATCGCCGTCACATCGTAGCGCTTACCGCTGGCGAGCTGCACTTCGATCGGGCGGTTCGCGCCGATCACGTGCATGTTGGTGGCGATCAGCCCGTCGGCCGAGATGACGAAGCCGCTTCCGAGCCCTCGCGGCCGACCATCGCCGCCGCGGACCGAGATCACGGCCAGCGAGGGCCGCGCCCGCTGATAGACTTCCTCGACGTTGAGGGAGTCTTTTTCGGGTAACGCGTTCTCGGCCTTCGACGCGGCGGGCGACTGTGGGTCGTCATCATCGCCGCGCGCCGCGCTCACGCCCAATCCCATGACGACAGCGAGACAACAGGCCCAGGCGCGTGCAGCAGGGATCATGGAAAGCCTCTTCTCGTAATTCGTGCGGCGCGTCTGAATAACTTGCCGAGCCGTCAAGGTAACGTTCGGGCCGTTTGACACTCCTGGCGCGCGTCTCCATGATAAGAGTCCACCAGGCCGGAGGCAAAACGCCCGCTTCTGCTGCAAAAGTATTTCCGTAGCCGGGGTCTGCGACCCCTGGTCTGGAAAAGCGCGAGAGATCCCGGCCGCGCAGAGGCCGGCCACAGAAAGGCAAGGCACGTCGCGTCGTGCCCCACGCGTTCCCTTATGCCGGACGAACTTTGTTTTTTGACCGCCGAGCAACTGGCGGCAGAAATCCGCGCCCGGCGCCTTTCGCCCGTCGAGGCCGTCGACGCGGCGCTTGCCCAGGCCGATCGTCTGAACGGGCAACTGAACGCCATTGTCACCCGTTGCGACGAGCGGGCGCGCGATGCGGCACGCGCGGCGGAAACGGCCGTGATGCGCGGCGAAGACTTGCCGCCCCTCCTGGGCGTGCCGATTACGGTCAAAGACCTGCACCTGACGGCGGGCATTCGCACCACGCTCGGCTCGAAGTTGTTCGAAGACTTCGTGCCGCACAACGACCAGCCGATCGTCGAACGTTTGAAGCGCGCCGGCGCCATCATCATCGGCAAGACGAACACCTCGGAATTCGGGCTGATTCCGCTTGCGGCCAATGCTTTGTTCGGCGAGTCGAACAATCCGTGGGATCTGACATACAACACGGGCGGATCGAGCGGCGGCGCGGCGGCGGCCGTCGCTTGCGGCATGGGCCCCCTGGCCACGGCCAGCGACGGCGGCGGGTCGATCCGGATTCCGGCCAGCTTTTGCGGCGTCTTTGGTCTCAAGCCGCAAATGGGTCGCGTGCCGCATGTGCCGTTTCCGCGCGGCTGGGAATCGTTGTCGCATCAAGGGGTGCTGAGCCGCACGGTGCGCGACACGGCGCTGGCACTCGACGTATTGGCCGGCGCGCATCGGCTGGATCGCTGGAGCCTGCCCACGACGGGCCGCAGCTTTTTAGAGGCTTGCACGGGCGACGCGCGCGGGCTGCGCCTGGCGTGGTGCCCACGGCTGGGAAACTTGCCCGTCGAGCATCAGGTGATGGCAGTCTGCCAACAGGCGGCTGAGCATTTCGAGGCGCTCGGCTGCCACGTGACGCCGCTGGAACTCGATCTACCGGACCTGGGCCCGGCGCAACAAACGATCGTGCTGTGCGAAGCGGCGGTCGGCATGCAAGCCCGCCGCGCCGAATGGGAGCAAACCATTTTTCCGCCGACGCGGAAGATGCTGCCCAACGCCGACAAGCTGACCTATTACGACCTTGTGAAAGCCAACTGGGCGCGCGAAGAATACTGGGAGAGGTTTTCGCCGGTGTTCGACCAGTTCGATGCCGTGTTGACGCCCACCGCGCCGATCACGGCGACGCTCAACGGCACGCTCGGGCCGAGAGTCATCGAAGAGCAGACGGTGCGCGCGCTCTCCTGGCTGGGACACGTCGTGCCGGCCAACATGACGTGGCAGCCGGCGGCGAGCCTGCCGGTGGGCTTTGACGGACAGAACCTGCCAGTCGGCTTGCAAATCATCGGCCGGCAACACGACGAATGGACGGTGCTGCGCCTGGCAAGCGCCTATGAAGCGGCCCACCCCTGGACCGACAAGCGACCGCCGATCGTCGCTCAGAAAGGATCATCGTGAAGCGTTGGCAAGTGGCCGTTTATCCTGGCGACGGAATTGGACCGGAAGTGATCGCGCAGGCGGTGCGCGTTCTGCAGGCCGTCGAAGAGCGGCAGCAGGAGTGGTCGCTCGAATTGGTCGAGTTTCCGTGGGGCGTAAACTTCTACCGCGAGACGGGCCGCGTCGTTCCGGAGGATTTTCTCGACGTTCTGCGTCCCTTCGATGCCATTCTGCTAGGCGCGGTTGGCTGGCCCGCAGAATTGCCCGACCATGTGACGCTTGCCCCACTGGTCACCTTGCGGCAGCGATTCGATCAATATGCGTGCGTCCGGCCCGCGAAACTGTTTGCCGGGCTTAATAGCCTGTTGGCTGGCAAAGGGCCGGCCGACGTCGACCTGGTCGTCGTGCGCGAGAACTCGGAAGGGGAATACGTCGACAACGGCGGCCGCATCCGCCGCGGCACGCCCGACGAATACGCGGTGCAGACCGCGATCCACACGCGGCGCGGAGTGGAACGTATCTTGCGATTCGGTTTTGAGCTCGCGCGGTCGCGGCGCCGGCATTTGACCATGATCACCAAGAGCAATGCGCAGCGTTACGCCTATGTCTTGTGGGACGACGTGCTGGATGAAATTTCACCGCAATATGCCGACGTTGCGATCGACAAGCAGCACGCCGATGCCGCTGCGATGAACCTGGTGCGCCGGCCCGAGACATTTGACGTCGTGGTAGCGTCGAATCTCTTCGGCGACATCCTCACCGACCTGGCCGGCACGATCGCCGGCGGACTGGGCCTGGCGCCGAGCACGAATACGAATCCCGAGCGGCGCTTTCCCAGCATGTTCGAACCGGTGCATGGCTCGGCCCCCGATATTGCCGGCCGTGGCATTGCCAACCCGATTGCCGCCGTGTTGAGCGCCGGCATGATGCTCGAGTGGCTGGGCGCGGCCGACGCCGCGAGTCAGATTCGCACTGCCGTCGAACGGACATTGGCAGCCGGACATAAGACCGCCGATCTGGGCGGTAAGCTGTCGACCGAGCAAATGGGTGACCGGCTAGTCGAGGCGGTTGGACGAGGTCAGTAGGAACGCACGTGCGCTGCGATTTGAGATGCAACACTGGTGGACAAGCCACCAGTGGCACTAGTGGCACTCACAGCCGCCGACAGGGTGTCTAACATTCCCTGTCTGTTTGCTGGCTTGACGTTGATCATTTACCATACCGTCTGCGGTGACGCCCTTTCCCTTCGCGCTGGAGAGTCAACGATGTCGCAGATCTCTCGCCGCCGGTTTGCTCAGGATTCGCTGGCTACGCTGCTGACGATGTCTCTCCTGGAAACGGTTTTCCAGCACGAGGTTCTCGGGGCCGACGTCCGTCCGGCCGCGGCCGGGTGGTTGCGCGACATCGAGCAATTGGGCGAGGACTTGAAGGGGCAAAAGCTCGAACAACTTGTCTGGCAGCAGAAAGTCGAAGAGCTGTTCCGACAGGTGCCGCTGGCCGACATCCTGGCGCTCATTGATTTTGATCAGTTGTCGAGCGGCGTCAAATTCGTCGACAACGGCGCCTTGAGCTTGCGCTTCAAGTTCCCTGAGGTCGAAGGGGTGCCGAAGAATCTCGTCTACGGAAAGCAAATCTTCGCGCTCAAGAAAGATCGCTCGGTCGTGCCGCACGGCCATAACAACATGGCCACGGCGTTCTTGATTCTGAAAGGCGACCTGCGCGGACGGCACTACGATCGGCTGAAGGACGAGCCGGAGCATTACATCATCCGGCCCACGGTCGATCGCACGTTCACGCCGGGCGAATGTTCGACGGTGTCGGACTTCAAGGACAACGTCCACTGGTTCAAGGCAATCACCGAGCCAGCGTTCATCTTCAACTTGCACGTACTGTCGGTGAATCCCGACAATCGCGAGCCGACGGGCCGGCTGTACCTCGATCCCGAAGGCGAAAAACTCGCCGGCGGCCTGGTGCGCGCCCGGCAGTTGAGCTACGACGAGGCGCACCGGCTGTACGGCTAGCCGCCTGTCGCACATTTGATGCAAGGTTCGGGTGCCATGGCCATGTTCGCCGTGGCCATGCTGATTTCGCAAGGGACTAAGCGACTTTACGACCTGCATGCTCACGCAAGCGTGAGCATGGCACCGCGAATCTTCACTGTGACAGAACACCAGCAACCCGCGCCGTCGCGTCACGTAATCTCGATCACGCGGGCCATGCCGGTTGCGACGTGCCATTCGATGTGGCAATGAAAGAACCAGCGGCCGGGATTCTTCGCGCGCCATTCCAACAGTACGGTCTTGCCCGCCGGAATGTTGATCGTGTCTTTCTGCGGCGCACTGGTGAGGTTCGGGCGATCGGGATCGCCCAATACCGAAAAGTAATGCCCGTGCAGGTGGAACGGATGATCCATGCCTGTCGGGTTCTCCATGACGAAGCGCACGACTTCATCCGTCTTGAGTGAGATCGTGTCGGCCTGTGGATAGACCTGATCGTTGATGCTCCAGACGAAGGGCTGCATCGAGCCGCCCAGGCGCAGCCGGATCTCGCGCGGTTTTTTCACGGTCGGTACCGGATCGCGGGCGCGCATCTCTTCCGGCCGGAGCGCGCGCTCGCCCCAGACAACCGGCGTCGCGGCCGGCTCGCCTGCCGGTGCGTCGGGATAACGCAAGAGGGCCCGGGCCTCGTCGCCGGCCAGAGTCGCGGCGCGGATCCAGGATGTGCCCGATTTGTCGGCGCGGAGCAGCACGTCGTAACGCTCGCCGACGTTAATCACGAGGTTGTCGACTTCGATCGGTTCCAAGGGCGCGCCGTCGCTGGCCACGACGGTCAGTTGGTGGCCGTCGACCTGGAATCGCAATGCATAAGTGCTCGAACCGTTGATCAGGCGCAGCCGCAACGTCTCGCCCGGCTTGACGTCGATCGACGCCAGCGGCGCCGCGCTATCGCTGCCGAATCGTCCCCGTCCGTTGAAGAGGGCCGATTCAAACGGTACGTCGCCCAGGTCCGGCTTGCCATCCCCCATCTTCATGCCCGGCATTTTCATGCCGGCCATCGCGCCAGATTTTTCTGGCGTCTTGGCGGCGTCGTCTGCCATCTTGCCGGGCATCTTCTTAGTGGTATCGGCCTTGGTACTGTCGGCGGCAGGCATTTTCATGCCGGGCATCTTGTCGGCGCCCGCAGCGCCGCCTGAATCTTTCATCTTCATTGCGGCCATGCCGCCCGCGGAAGATTTCGTCAGGCCGGCCAGGATCGCTTCGGAGGATTGCAGGAACCAGTCATTGATCAGCAAGATTTCTTCGCGATCGTAAGGCGCGATGGGCTTGTCATCCTCGACGATCAGTGGCCCGAACAGCCCGTCGCCGTATTGCACGCCCGTGTGCGAGTGGTACCAGTGCGTGCCGGCGGGGGTCGCCACGAACTCGTAGACGAACTCCTCGCCGGGCGCGATCGGCGGCCGCGAAACACCGTCGACGCCGTCCATTTGCCAGGTGCCGGGCTGATGCTGGCCGTGCCAATGCACGCTGGTCGGCACGTCGAGTTCATTCTTCACGCGCACGCGCAGCTTCTGACCGAGCTTCGCGCGAATTACCGGGCCGGGCAGCTCGCCGTTGTAGCAAAGAATCTCGCGCGAGCGGCCGTCAGGCGAAGCCTGCTTCTTCGCCGCGCGCAACGTGTAATCGACGTCACTCTCAGGGCCTGGCGTCGCGCTCTCTTTCTTGCCCGCCGGAGCTGGCGCACACCCGGAGTAGACAAGAATCGCAGGCGAGATCGCGATTCCGCAGGCGCTTACGGCACTGCGACGCAGTAGCTCTCGACGGGAAAGCTCACCCGCGCGACCAGGGCGCGGTTCATCGATGAACATGGCGGTTCCTCCAGGCCATTGCTACCGCGCACACGGAGATCATAGAGTGAATCGATCTTCCTGCATCTCCTGGTTGGGCTACGGTCGCCTTCCGCTCCCCTCAGGGGCTTGAATAGTCCGGACACATGGGTGACAGGCGTTCGGAGACATGGGCGGCGCGCATTGTAGCGGCTCGTGTTCGCCAGGTCATGCGTTGGCGGACGGAGTGCAGCGTGCCGCGGGACTTTCGAACTCGTGCGAAGCTGAATTCCCGACGACGGATTAGGCCGGTATCGCGGAACGTGCGGGCTGTAGCGGCCCTGGTTCACCATAGGCGACACGATGCGCCGGAGTCTCGAAACAGCGACGCGGCGCGAGTTCCTTTCTCGCCGCCGCCCCCTCCTGCCGCAACCTAATATTCTTCTGGTCGCGCAAGCGGGTAACGATTCTGACCGAGTCGAGCGGCCGCGCTATCGAATCACACACCGCTCCCGAACAAGAGACTTTGCCGATGAGCCAGTTGCTGAATCGCCTTTTGACCAAAGCTCGCGCCATTCGACGCTCGCAATGCCACCGGGACACGCTGGCCGGCTTGGGAGCCGAGTTCACGTGCGATCCGGGCCGGCCGGGGGCCGAACTGGTCACGGTGCGCGGCCTGACCTTTTCGATCAAAAGCGAAGAAGATCTGTTCATCCTCACCGAGATCTTCGATCACCAGTGCTACAACTTCAGCACGACGGGCGAGACGGTCGTCATCGACATCGGTATGAATATCGGTGTCGCCAGCTTGTTCTTTGCCTCCGATCCGAACGTTTGCCGGGTTTTCAGCTTCGAGCCGTTTCGCCGCACTTATGAACTAGCGTGCGCCAACCTGCGCTGGAATCCGGCGTATGCGGCGAAGATCACGACCAAGAATTTCGGCCTGGCCGATCGCGACGGCGTCGAAGAACTGCCGTACATCGAAGAACGCAAAGGCAGCGTGGGTATCAATGGGCTGCCGCGCAGCTTCACGCCCGCGCGTCAGGACCTGCACATGGAACGGATCGAGTTGTGCGAGGCGGCAACCGTGCTACGGCCGATTTTCGCCGACTATCCCGAGGCCCAGATCGTCTTGAAGATCGACTGCGAGGGCTCGGAGTACGGCATCTTCAAGAACCTGGACGCCGCCGGCCTGCTGGGCCGTTTCCAGGCGATCATGCTCGAATGGCACAATCACGGTCCGCATCCCCTGCGGGAAACGCTGGAGAAGCATGGCTTTTCGGTGTTCACTTTCGGCGATCAGCCGAGTGCGACCGGCATGCTGTACGCGATCAACGTGCGGGCAGCACAGCGGCGCGCCGATCGGGCGACCGATACGCGCTCGACTCTTTGCCCGATGGACGCATCGCTCGATGCGGCGCTCGTAAACGTGGCCGAGCTGGCAAAGTTGTAAGCGGCATCGCAAAACCGTGAGCCGATGTCGCGGCGAGTCGACGCATGATCGGCGGCCCAAACGTCAATGAGCCGCCTCGCTATGAAGAGTGCACTGTGTCAATCACGAAGCGCCGCCGCAGGCACGATTCTTCCTGGTACTTGCGACGGCATCAGTGAAGACAAGCGGAGGGCACGGGATTCGAACCCGCAACCGGTTGCCCGGCACCACATTTCCAGTGTGGCCGCTAGCCATTCGCTTACCCTCCGAAAGCTTGGAAATTTTAGCTCATGAAGCGCCTTGGAACCACCGCCCTGCGGCCGGATCGATGGCCGACCTTGGCGCACCCGTTCTCGCACGCCGGCTGGCGGCCTCTACAGTCAGCAGGAGCCGACCTTCGGCGGTGGCGGAGGCGTGGCGCCGACGCAACCTCCGTTGGAACCTCCGTTGGACCTGCGCCCGGAGATCATCATCGATTCGGAATCCGGGTGCGCGGTGGCTGGACCGGGGCGGTACTGGGCCGGCGATGCAACCGTTCCTGGATCGCGGCGCGGTTTTGCGCTCGCTCCACGGCGCGTTCGTGAGCTGCCAGTTGGCGAATACGAGCGACCTCTTGCTTGATCTCGGCGCTAATGATCTTCAGCCGGTTTCCGTACTCGCGCGCCTTTTGCTCATTGGCGGCCGAGACCTGATGGCCCATGGTCTGTAGCGCCAACGTGTTGTGCTCGTGTTCCTTAGCAGTCAACTCGGGCAGCACTCGTTGCGCCGACGGTTTGTCAACGATCGAGCGGAGCATATTCCGCAGGCTCTCGCCGCTGGCGACCAGTTTTTGCAGCATTCCGAGCGTTTCTTCGTCCTTGGCAAATCCAGGGGCAGCGCTGGCCGGGCCGGGGGTTGCGGTCGGCACCCCGGGTACCGCCGCTTGTGGCGGCGCCGTCGGCGCGGGCGGCCGGGGGGCCAAGGCCTGTTCGCCCGCGGTGGGGGCGTTAGGAATTCCCGGGCTTTGGCCGGCGACGGCGTCTGAACGATTCTTCGTTGCGAACCCGCCACCGCTTTTCGCCTCGTACGTGTAGACGATGCGGCCGATGCCTGATCCGAACCCGAGCACGAAGGCCAGCGACCAGAGCGGTACCACTCGCTCGAGATTCCATCGGCCCGCGTTGCGCGCGCAAACGACCAGCGCCGCGAGAGCACTAAAGATGGATATTAAGATAAGAATCGCGCCGAGAACCAGCAGCAGCGACGGCTGGGTCGCCCCCCTGCCGGCGAGCGCAAACCCGATCCCCACGAAGTACAAGGAAAAGGCAGCGGCAAAGAATAGCGCCAACGTCAGGCTGCCGTTCCGAGCCATGCGCACCAACGAAAAAAAATAACAGGCCAGGAAGGCAATGTTCGTAATCGGCACCATCACGTTCAAAACGTGGCCGAGGCCGCCTTGCAAGTAGGCGTAAGCCAACACGCACACCGCCACGAGCGCATATACAACGGCGACAATCCCGAGCACCTGGTCGACGAATTCCGTGGATCCCGATCGGCGCGACGACCGTAAGCGGCCGTTCGCCGGCAGCCGCGCGGCCGGCGCCAAGGGCCCGCTGGGTAAGCTCAAGTCGAAGGTCGCCTGGCCATCGCCGTCCTCAAGCGCCGAAAGAAAATCGTCTCGCGGACGCTGCGGCGCGGAAATCGTCGGTTCGACGCGCGCCGCTGCGCGTGCAGTCGCCGATCCGCGCTCCTCAGCGGCCCGAGGCCGAGACGTGGACGCCGCCGGCGACGGCGCGACGCGCTTGCGCGATCGGTCCGCCGCGGACGAATCCGACTTTATGCGAAACACCTGGCTGCAGCGCTTGCAACGCACGCGCTTGCCGGCCGCCTCGGGGCGGAAGTCCGCGCGATGGCCGCAACCCGGACAACGCACCGATTGCCATTCTTGGGCGGCCGGTTGTTTTGGCGCGATGGGATCCTGCCGGTGCGCTGCCGATGGTTCCGGCGGGCGAACTTCCTGGCGTGGGGCCGCCGCGGGGACGCGCACCGGCGCGCTACAGTGTGGGCACTTCACCCGCAATCCGGCATAGCGCTCGGAGGCGTTGAAGCTCGATCCACACCCCTTGCAGTCGACGACCATCGCCACGCCTGCCCCGCCTGAAACGCCAAGCTGCCGGCCCATGCCACAAGCAAGATTCTAAACCGCGTGGCAGCGGCTCAAAAGATGGCAGCACGTTTTTCGCGGAATCCAAGCAAAACGACGCCCAGCCAGAGGGCTGTTAGCAATGCCGAGGCCACCGCGGCGGGCACAATGTGCAACCGCGCCGGCAAGCGCGGTTTCCAGTGCGGCGCGACGGAAAATCTATTGCTCGGCCCGTGTCGGCCGCCGCGTGATGTACACGGCCGAGCGTTTCAGAAGCTCGTGGTACACGGCTTCGGCGGCTACGTCGTTACCGCGGTCGTTCAGGTGGCCGAATGCGTCGTAGTGCAGCCACTCCTCGACGGCCGCTTGCGAATGATGCGGGGCGCTTGCGCGAAATTCATCGGTCATCAAGACCAGAGGCACACCCAGTCGACGGGCGATGGCCGTGAGCCTCTTGTCGGGATAGCGCGGATCGATCGGCAACTCGGCCGTGGCCTCGACCTGCTGCCAGGCATCGTCGTAGATCTGCAGCCCGGCCGGTATGGCCGCGATGAGAAACTCGACTCCGTCGGCGGCCACTTCCTGGTGCATGGCGGCGAGCAATTTCTCAGTGACGCGCCAAGCGTATTGCAGCGTGTCGTCGGGCTCGGAGCAAAAGACGCCCAGTCCGCCCGAGTCGACGGTCGTCGTCTCATGCCCCGCGCGCGCGGCCAGCTGCATGGCCTGGCCACGAAGGTTGTTGATGGCTCGCTGCGTCATATCCTTCTGCCAGACGTAAAAGCGGCTGTGGCGATTGAGCCACGAGGTCAAGGCCGCGCGGCCGGGTAGTAGCGGAACCTGTACGAGTTGGTCGTCGGCACCCACTTCGAAATAGATGCGGCCGCGGTTGCTGGTCAGGCGACTGCAGTTGTCGCCGAAGTCGTTGTTCACGCAGAAGGCGCACACCACGACGTCGGGATGGTATTTGCGCACGATCTCGCGGTACAGAACCAGCTCCTGACCGGTGCTCGATCCCGAGACGCCGAAATTAAGGATCTCGAACCGGGGGTCGGCCGCCGACCCATTGAGTCGCTCACCCAGGCGATTAACCAGCGTCTTTTCCTCTTCGGTCGCAATGGCAGCGATCATCGAGTCGCCGACGATCGCTACGCGGCACACGTCAGGTCGTTTATCGTAGGGCCAATCGGGCCCGCGCATCCCTTCGCGGTTGAATCGCAAGAACACTTCACGACTCGATTCGGGCACAAAGACCGAGCCGCTGAAGTGCGGGCAGAAGGTCATGCCCACCACGGGGTCATTGACCAAGAGCGGCGGCACGACGTGCGTGAACAAGCGCGTCGCCCCTTCCAGCATGAGCAGCACCAGCACGCACGCTCCGCAAAGTAGCGCCATTTTCGGCAGCAGCTTTCGCACACGCGGTTTGCCCCCCGCACAGCGCGGCGGCGACGGCGCAGCGTGATCGCGATCGGAAGGGGAGACGCCCATTCCCGTATCCTGCTGAATGTTGGAGAAGCCGGGAAGTGAACCGCAAAGGGAACGCCCGAACGGGCGCAGGCGGAGCTTTTAGCACAAGGACCGAATCCGCGGCAAGGGCAGTGCGCGCGAATCCAGGCAAAACGGAGGATTAGCGGCGCCCCAACGACCGACCGACGGCTTCCCGGCGCGAACGCGGCGTTAGCCGCGAAACGCCTTAATCGGCCACGCGCGAGCCGGCGATAAGGGCAATGAAATCCTTGTTCGATTTGAACTTGCCCAATTGCTTCGTGAGCTGCTCCATGGCATCGACATGGTGCATCGTCGACAACGTGCGCCGCAACATGGTCACGGCGTGCAGCGTGTCAGGCTCGAGCAGCTTTTCCTCGCGCCGCGTGCCGGACTGCGAGATATCGATCGCGGGCCACACGCGGCGGTCGGCCAGCTTGCGATCGAGCACCAGCTCCATGTTGCCGGTCCCCTTGAACTCCTGGAAGATCAGCTCGTCCATGCGGCTGCCGGTGTCGACCAGCGCCGTGGCCACGATCGTGAGCGAGCCCCCTTCTTCGAAGACGCGGGCCGTGGCGAACAGCTTCTTGGGAATGTCGAGCGCCTTGATATCGACGCCGCCCGACATGGTGCGGCCGGTATTACCCACCCACTTATTGAAGGCGCGGGCCATGCGCGTGATCGAGTCCATGAGCAGGAACACGTCCTGCCCCATTTCCACCAGTCGCTTGCAGCGCTCGACGACCAGTTGCGACAGCCGCACGTGGCTTTCCACGTCCCGATCGAGACTGCTGGCGATGACTTCGCCCTGCACGCTGCGCCGCATATCGGTGACTTCTTCCGGACGCTCGTCGACCAGCAAAACAAAGAGCTTGACGCTGGGATAATTGGCCGAGATCGCCTGGCTGATCTGCTGCAAGAGGATCGTTTTGCCGGTGCGCGGCGGGGCCACGATCAAGGCCCGTTGCCCCTTGCCCAGCGGAGTGAGCAGATCCATGACGCGCGGGCTGAGCGGTTGCGCGCCGGTTTCCAGCCGCAGCCATGATTCGGGATTGATCGGCGTGAGCGCGTCGAAGCTCTTGACCAGCGGATAATCCTCGGGCTTCATCCCGTCGATATCGAGGATTTCCTTCAGCCGCGGCCCTTCCTGCTTACGGCTGTGCTGGACCATGCCGTTGATCATCACCCCCTCGCGGAGATGATACTTGTCGATCATGGTCCCGGGAACGAAAGGATCGGTCCGTTCGCGTTGATAGTTGTTGTTCGGATCGCGGAGGAAGCCGTAGCCATTGGGGTGCAATTCCAGCACGCCGGCGGCCGGCTCGAGAGGGATCGGCTCGCCATTATCCGGCTGCTCGGGAGCTGGGTAGTAGGGGCGTTCGCCCCCTGGGGGCCGAGGGCGGTGTCCGCCGCGACCGCGATGGCCGTTGTTGTGGAAGTGTCCTCCGCCTCCGCCGCCCCCCTGTCGTCCTCGACCGCGGCCACGCTTCTTTTTGCTCATGTCTCACCCAGGAATAGAACGCTAGAACGGCGCACGGAGCATCATCACATCGATCAGAAACGCGCGCAATTCGAGCGGCATGTTTGGCAAACACCAAACTCACAGAATGGACCGCCGGAACGCTGGCCGCGAGGACTCAAAACGCTGTCCGCGAGGACCTGCGATTCCGCATCGACCCTTGACCCAGAAGTCAATTTCCCCCACGTTGCTGCTCACAAACGCGTGCTAAGCGTTGCGTGCCGAACGAGACGAAAATCGTGTAAACCAACGCGGCAAGTCACTCTGCCACCGTGCCGTTTTACCAGTGCTTATACCCAATGCAGGTATCGTGCCACGGGTGTGCCCAATGCTGGGCGCGTGCAAAGCGAGCGCCTGGAACTCGTGTACGGATGGCCTACTGAAGAAGCGCCCGTCTTCCAGACTGGGAAACTGAGCGGCCTCGATCATAAGGCCCGATTCGCTCCTCCCCGAGATCAAAACCTCAGGTATCGGGGAGGCGGCTCGCGATTCAACCGGCTCGCGAGCTTCGAAGCGCCTGTTACTTTACTCGCCAGCCGCTGGTTTTGGCCAATTGCTGGCGGTCAGGTAGCTTCTTGAACTATGGCAATCTTAGTCATGGGTGCCGTTATGTCAAGCGATCTGGAGGCGAAATCTCCGGGGAATCCTGGCTCCGCGGGCGGGTTATAGCATCCTGGCCGAGCCCCTTCGACCGCCTCGGAAAACGGGAGCATACCCCATCCTTCCCGGTAATCGGCCTGACTGGCGCAATCACTTTATTTTCTACGATCTGAATGATGCGAATGGCCGATAACTATTGGCACGCCGCAACTCGGGTTTTGCGCGGCGGTTATCCCTGGCGAGGAATTCGGCCATGCTTGCGGTGCGCTGCTGGCGATCGGCGTTGTTGGCTTTGGCCTTCTGTTCCCCGTGCCTGGCGGCACCGGGCGGCTTCACTTGGGAATCGGACCTGGAAGCTGCCAAGCAGGCCGCCGCCCGCACCAACCGACTGGTTCTCGTGCACTTTGGCGCTCCCTGGTGCCAGCCGTGCCAGCAGCTCGAACGCGACGTCTTCAGCCAGCCGGGATTCGGCAACGACCTGAAAGCGCAATTCGTCGGCGTGAAGCTCAACTACGATTCGTTTCCCGCCACCGCACGGCAGTACGGCGTGCAGTCGATTCCCACGGACGTGATCATCACGCCGCAAGGACAATTGATCGAGCGCGTGCAAAGCCCTTTGACCGCCGCAGAATATTCGGCGGCCGTGACGCGCGTCGCCGCGATCGCACGTGGCGGCCAACCCATGCCGCCTGGCGCGGCTGCCCATGTTGCCGGCGTTGCACCAGGCGCGCCTCCCGGCAACCCGACCAGTGGCGGCCGCTATTCCGATTACTTCAATCGGCCCGCGTCGCCGCCGATGGATCCGACGAACAATCCTTACGTGAATAACGCGCAGCAACCGCCGGCCGCGCCGGCCGCAACTGCGCCGCAAGAATTTGCCGCCGGTCCGCAGTTGACCAGCCAACCTGGCGCGCCGCCGGCGCCGAGCGCTCCGCCCCCCGGCGGCAACGTCCGGCCCGCCGCGCAGATGGCGGTCGCGCCGCAACTTCCCCCCGGCAATGCGCCGCTGGGTCTCGACGGTTTTTGTCCCGTCTCATTGTCGGAAAAGCACGTGTGGGTGGCGGGTGATCTGCGCTTCGGCATGCAGCATCATGGCCGCACTTACTTATTCGCCGGCCCCGAAGAGCAGCAAAAGTTTCAGGCCAATCCCGATCGGTTCAGCCCCGTGATGTCGGGCGATGATCCCGTGCTGGCTCTCGACCAGGGGCAACACGTTCCCGGCAGCCGCATGTACGGCGTTTCTTACGCCGAGCACGTGTACCTGTTCACCAGCGAACAGACGCTGCAGATTTTCCAGCAAAACCCCAAGCGGTACGCCGCTGAAGCCGTACAAGCGCGGCACTAAGATACGCCGTTCCGTCTCGGGGACGCGCCGTGCTTTTTCTCCGCAGGTGAATAAGCATGCCCAAGGAGCGTCGAGCGCGGCTCAGTGCTCCTGCCAATTCTGCGAGCGGGTGACTGCCTTTTGCCAGCCGGCGTAGATTCGGTTGCGTTCGTCGGGCGTTAAGGTCGGCTCGAATTCTCGCTCGAGCGCCCAATTGCGCGACACGTCGGCCGCGTCTTTCCAAAAGCCCACGGCCAGGCCGGCCAGATACGCCGCCCCCAGCGCCGTGGTTTCCGAGACAACGGGCCGGCGCACTTTGGCGCCCAGAACGTCGGCCTGAAATTGCATGAGGGCGTTGTTGACGCTCGCGCCGCCGTCGACCTTCAACTCTTTCAACGCGACGCCGGCATCCTTTTGCATGGCTTCGAGCAGGTCGCGCGATTGATAGGCCATCGACTCGACCGCCGCCCGCGCGATGTGCGCCGCCGTCGTTCCGCGGGTGAGACCCAGGATCGCGCCGCGGGCGTAGGGATCCCAGTACGGCGCCCCCAAGCCCACGAAGGCCGGCACGAAATAAACGCCGCCGGCATCCGGCACCGACGCGGCCAAGGGCTCGACGTCGCTCGACGTTTCGATCACGCCCAGCCCGTCGCGCAGCCATTGCACGACGGCGCCAGCAATGAATACCGATCCTTCGAGGCAATAGGTCACCTTGCCGCCGATGCTCCAGCCGATGGTCGTCAGCAAATTATTCTTTGAAGCGACCGCCTTGTTGCCCGTGTTCAACAGCATGAAGCAGCCGGTGCCGTAGGTATTCTTTGCGGCACCGACTTCGAAACAGGCCTGGCCGAACGTGGCGGCTTGCTGGTCTCCGGCGTTACCCGCTATGGCGATCGGCGCGCCGAAGATCTCCGGGCTCGTTTCGCCGTAATGTTCCGACGAGCCGAGCACTTGCGGCAGCATCCGCCGCGGAATGTCGAGGATGCGCAGCAGCTCATCATCCCAATCGAGCGTGTGAATGTTGAAAATCAGGGTTCGGCTGGCGTTGCTCGCGTCGGTCGCATGCACGCGGCCGCCGGTCAATCGCCAGATCAGATACGTGTCGACGGTGCCGAACAGGATTTCGCCGGCTTCAGCCCGGGCGCGCAAGCCCGGGATCGTGTCGAGCAAATACTTGATTTTTGAGCCAGAGAAGTACGCGTCGATGACCAGACCCGTTTTCTTCCGAAAGGTATCGGTCAGCCCATCCGCTTTCAGGCGGTCGCAGATATCGGCCGAGATGCGGCTTTGCCAGACGATCGCGTTGGCCACAGGCCGGCCCGTGGCGCGTTCCCACAAGATCGTTGTTTCGCGCTGATTGGTGATGCCCATTGCGGCAATGTCGCGTGGCTCGGCTTGTGCCGCGGCCAGCGCACCGCGCGCCACATCGAGTTGCGACGACCAGATCGCTTCGGGATCGTGTTCGACGTGCCCTGGGCGCGGCAGGATTTGCTCGAATTCCTCTTGCGAACTGGCGACGATGCGCCCGTCGTGCCCAAAGACGATCGCCCGGCTGGAAGTCGTCCCCTGATCGAGCGCCAACACATATTTTCCCATACGGATCTCCGCCTTATTTCAAAACGAAAAGCGCGTGCCGCCGAATCGCCCCGCTGAAGAATTGGCCCTCAGGATACCGGCCGGCACGGCGAAAAACGACAGCCGGCGCGGCTTCACACGGCCGGCAGAATCCACGGCGCGCGGTATTCGCGTCCGAGCAGGGCGTTGGCTTCCGCATCGGCCGCGGCGAACTTGCCGGACACCGCGTCCCAGGCCAGCTTGCGTCCCAGCCGCTGCGAAATGTTGCCGATGTGGCACAAAGCAGCGCTCGTGCGGCCGACGTCGATATCGGCGGTCAACTGCGCGTCGCCGTGGATTGCGTCGAGCCAGTTGCGCTGGTGTTCCGGCTCGTAGCTGGTGTTTCCCTCGAAGCCCGGCTTCGGCGGCTCCTTGGGGCGATGGATCGACCAGGTTCGGCCGTCGGTCGTGACGACGCCCTCGGCGCCGTGAAACTCGACGCCAAAGGTCGAGCCGTTCATGCCGTACGGGCTCCAGGTGCGATGCTCCCACATCAGGGTCAGGCCTGGGTATTCGTAGCACACAACCTGCGTGTCGGGCGTGACCTGGTCGTCGTCGAAGAATTGCTTCGCGCCGCTCGACACGACCGACGTCGGCATGTCGACGCCCAAACCCCAGCGGGCCAGGTCGAGGCCATGTACGCCGTTATTGCCTAACTCGCCGGTACCGTATTGCCAGAACCAATGCCAGCGATAGTGAAAGTGATTGCGATTGAACGGCCGCGCGGGCGCGGGTCCCAGCCACAGATCGTAATCGACCCCGGCCGGCGTAGCCTCGTCCGTGGCGTGACCGATGTTCTCGCGTCGCGAGGTGATCCAGCTGCGCGCGAAATGCAGCTTGCCGACACCGCCCGACTGTAGAAAGTCGACCATCGCTTTCATCGAAGCGCTGCTGCGGCGCTGCGTGTCGACCTGTACGAGCCGGCTGTGTTTCCGCGCCGCGGCGAGCATGCGCTCGCCCTCGATGACATTGTGCGAGCACGGCTTCTCGACCAGCACGTGCTTGCCGGCGGCGCAGGCATGAATCGTTGCCAGGGCGTGCCAATGGTCGGGCGTGGCAATCACCAGGCCGTCGACGGCGCGATCATCGAGGATGCGGCGAAAGTCGGTTACCGTCTGCGGTGTGCGCTGCTGCGTCTTGGCCACGGCTTCGAGCGTCGGGCCGATCGCGCCCTGATCCACATCGCAAAGGTAGGCAATATCGACGTCGGGCTGGCCAGCCAGGACGGTGGCCAGCGCCCTGCCACGGCCGTTGATGCCCATCACGCCCAGCGTAATCCGCTCGTTCGCGCTGCGTGCGGCGCGGAGCACGCGCGGCGCTAAAGTCGTCGCGGCGAGAGCCGCGGTACCCGTTGCCAGAAACGCGCGACGGTGCATGGGTAGGTTCGTCGTCATGGCTTCATGGCCTCTCGTGCGAAAGCTGTCGGAAAAACGCAGAACCTCTCCGCCGAGGTTCATTGCGTCGTACCACGCTCAACCATCGCCGCCCACCCGGCAATGGTCGAGCATCTTCGTGGGCGTGGTCACGTAGCTGGTATAGAACGGGCCGAACTCGGCGTACCGTGCGCTCGCCTCGTCGAAACGCATCGTGTAGACGATCTCTTTGAGGAATTCCGGGCGGCGCGCCCACAGTGTGACGCCCCATTCCCAATCGTCGAGCCCGACCGACACGGTGATCAACTGCGTGACACGACCGCCGAATTTCATGCCGCTGCGGGCGTGCTCGGACATCAGCCGGCTGCGTTCGGGAAAATCGAGCGTGAACCAATTCTCGCCCACCTTGCGTTTCTTGTTCATCGGGTAGAAGCACGTGTTCGGCCAAGGAGGCAAGTCGGGCGTCAATCGCTGCCGGCGCATCATCTCTTCGCGCGACTCGTAAGCCTTCAGCTTGGCCTTGTAAGCGGGGCCGTTGGGGTCTTCTCCCTCGGCGACGAGACGCTGACCATATTGCTCGACCGAGGGAACGTATTCCGACACTTCGGTCATCGACACGAACGAATAGGTCGGCACCACCGCGCGCCCTAGCGGACTGGCCAACAGCCGCTCATGCAGCCCATCGACCACCAGCGGGTCGGGATCGAGCACCATCAGGGCGAAGTCCGCCTTGTGGCCGGCGACGATCGACGTTTGCAACCGCGCCGGCGCGCCAGGAGCCTCAGGGTTCAAGATCGTGGCCAACGTCACGCGGCCATTCTTGATCTCGGCCGGCGTCATGGCGGCCAGCGCCGCGCGATCGAAACGATAATACAAATGGCTGCAATGCCAGCCTTCGCTGGGTTGCAAGGAAATTTCCGCGTTCTCGGCCGGAGCGTGACTCATGCGTGCGAATGATCCTGGGCAGGGGTAAGATCGGTCGTAGACGATTCCTATCTGCGCATATCCCGCGGCGATGGTCAACCGGGTAACTGGCTGAGGGATCGGCACAATGCTAAAGCCCTCGTCGTTCGTGAAGTGGCTGTTTTCGAGGCCCGACCGCCCGTTGACTGTTGGCGAAATCGTTGGCTGGTGGGAGATGCGCCGGCTCGCCTTTAATCTTGTCTTTTTTGGGTATGGGCTAATTTGCTTTATCGTGTTCCTGGCTGCGCTCTCAAGCAGCGGGCATCTTGCGCCAGGAGAGGATGCGGTTGAGCCGCTTGCGATACCATTCACGGTGTTGGCGAGCAACGTTCTATATACATTGGGTTGGATCGTTGAAACCATCGCTCGCGTCGTCTTCCGCACGCTCACGCCGCGACTCGGTCCTGTTCTTTTCGGATTTGGCCTCGGCTTCTCGATGCTCGTGCTCTCGGTCCCGGCGACGATCTGGACGGCCGTCCGGTTACTGCAACTTGCGGGAGTGATGGCATAGCGCGACGCATCATGGTTGTCCGCCGAGAGCGGCGATTCGCGAACGTTGCTGCTTGACGATCTTGGCCGGCGTTGCTAATCTTCGCGGCTGACGTGCGTTGGTGGTCGGCCGCGTGTTCCGTGGCCGACAAACAGGGAACCCGGTGCAATTCCGGGACGGCCCCGCCGCTGTGACCGAGCGACGCAGGCTGGCCCCCTCGAAAAGCCATTGCCGCTGCGACGTGCCTGACCGGCACGCCGCAGAAGGCGAGAAGGCAGGGCCAGCCAAGCTCGGGAGTCAGAAGACCTACCAACGCGTTACTGGTCTGTTGCTCTGCGAGGGCGGAGCCGGCCGAACGTTGGCTTTCTTCATAGGACCCGCACAAGGTCTCCCAGCGCGCGGTAACGCGCATGAGATTTTCTCAGTGTCCCTCGCGCGGGAACATCGGATTCCGGATCAACGGCGTCCTTCGGACGGTTCACGCAATGTTTAATACGCCCGCCTTCTGGCCCCTTTCTTACACCGTGGCGTTCTTCGTCATCGCACTCGGTCAGCCCGCCGCGGCCGAAGTTGTCGATTTCAACGATATCTCGCTCGCGAATGCCAACCCTTCGTACGTGCCGGGCACAAACATCGTCACCGGTTACTATTTCAACGGACCGACGGCGAATTCCGTGCCAAGCACGGACCCCTACGGTGATCCGACGCTCGATGGAACGTTCGCAGTCGGGTCGCCGGCGAGCATCGAGCTAAGCAATTCTTACGTGCCATCGTCCGATCCCTCTTCTGCAAGTTGGAGCGGATTTGCGATCTCGAACGTGAACGATCCAAACGACGCTGGCTATCTGAATCAATACGCCGCAGTTACGGGAGTTGGGGCAGGTCCAGGCGTGGGGGGCAATCCGGACAACTATGCCGTCGATTTCGGCTATCTCGATCAAAAAGCCAACGGCGCACAATCGTTCAACTTCGATCCGAGCAATCCCACGCAGTTGGCGATGCTGCCGCATGTGCAATTGCCCGCTGGATACCAGATCCAAAGCATGGACGTGACGAATACCACTTACGCAGTTATGTCCATGCTCAACGGCGACCAGTTCGCGAAGCAATTTGGCCCGGGCGATTTTTTTGAGCTGAGTGTTTACGGCACAAATGCGGCGGGACAGGTCCTGCCGAACTCCGTCAACTTTTATCTTGCAGATTTTCTAAATGGCGCGAGTAGCATCGTAGAAAACTGGACAACTTTAGATCTGTCGTCGCTCAGTGCCGCATCGACGCTGTATTTCAACCTGTCGTCGTCGGACGTAGGAGCATTCGGCATGAATACGCCCGGTTACTTTGCGCTCGATAATGTTCACATTGCGGCGACGCAAACGCTCGCCGGAGACGCGAATGGCGATGGTATCGTGAATTCGCAAGACCTCGCGCTCGTTTCATCCAGCTGGTTGCAGACGGGCAGCGACTTGGCAGCAGATGTTAATCACGATGGCATCGTTAATTCGCAGGACCTTGCTTTGATCAGTTCGAACTGGTTGGCAAGTTCGAACATGACGTTCACGGCACCCGAGCCCGCTGCATGTGGCTTGGCCGCGATTGGCTGCTTTGTATTTGTTGTCTATTGTCAGTTGAGAAGAGATTGAATGATTTATTCGTCAGTCCATTGACAGCTCGCCTGTCGTGGCTAAAATCCCGACTAGTTGCTTTGGTGATCGTGGCTTTTTTCAAAAGCTTCGACCAACAGGGAATCCGGTGAGAACCCGGAACGGCCCCGCCGCTGTAATGAGCGTAAAGGGCGACCCACTCTAAGCCATTGTCGGCGTCGCGTAGCGAGGCCGACGAGAAGGCGGGTCGCACTGCTCAGAGTCAGAAGACCTACCAAGGCAGGTTTTGTAAGCGTTCCTCGAGGGAAGGGCGCTGCATAAGTGGGTCGGTGGCGCCATGGCGCCACCACGGAGAACGCTAATCCAGCGAGCCCTCTGTAGCGACGTTGCACTATTGGTACTTGCGCCGTTGAACGTCCTTCGGAATGTTGTTCCCTCGTGACGTTGCGCGCCGTATTGACAGTCGCTCGCTTACAAGCCCGCTTGGACTGCGCGCCTTGGCATGCGAATTACGCGAAGCGGATTAACGCTCGTCGAAGTGCTGGTGGTCATTGCGATCATTGGCATTCTGATTGCGATCCTCCTCCCAGCGGTCCAAATGGCGAGAGAAGCGGCGCGCCGCGCCCAGTGCCAAAACAATCTCAAGCAAATGGGCATCGCGCTGCAAACGTATCACGACACGTGGAAGGTTTTCCCTCGTGGATCGTGGCCGGTTACTGGCAACAACCTGAGCTGGAGCGCATCGATCCTGCCGCAACTGGAGCAGCAAGCCCTCTTCAATCTGATTAATCAAAACGCTCCTTTCTACGACCCCACAAACTTCTCGGCGGGGCAGACCGTGTTGCCGGTGTTCATTTGCCCGACGTCGCCCAAAGACACGCTCTTCCGCCAGTGCCCTGGCCCAGTGCCCGCGACGACGCCGATGTACGCCCGCAGCGATTACGGCGCCATGGACGGTGAACGCGGGTTACGAGCGTCAAATGCGACCAACAACCCGGAACGTGGACCCATGATCTACGTAGCCAACATCGGAATTGTCGACATAACAGACGGCCTATCACAAACCGTGCAGATCGCCGAAGCGCCAGAGGGGATCAAGTCGATCTGGATGGACGTCAGAAACTACTACGACCAGTCGGGACCGATCAATGCTCCTGCGACCACCGATCCGCAGTACGTCTTTTTAGACTTTGGCCAAGAGATCAACAGCTACCACGTCGGTGGTGCGTTTGCGTTGTTAGCTGACGGCTCTGCTCACTTCCTGGCGCAGACGATGAGCAATGGCACGTTGGCGGCCTTGTGCTCCCGCGCCGGTGGCGACGTCGTTGGTGCTGATGGACCGTTTTAGAACCTTTCCGGCGGACGCTCGTGGTGAGATGTCCGCGAACTACACCCTCCTGAGGAATTGCTTCATGTTGAGCAAACGAGTGACCAACGCCTGTGCCTACTCCGCCGTGCTTCTGGCAATATCGGTTGGCGGATCGGCGAAATCAGAGGTCATCGACTTCAACGATGTCTCGGTCACTAAGCCGTCCTATAGGCCAGATGGCACGACCGTCACGGGCTACTATTTCAACGGCCCGGCAGCGAATGCCCAGCCCGGCATGGACCCTTACGGCGATCCAACACAAGACGGCACCATCCCATCGGGATCACCTGCTATCGAATTGAGTAACTCGTACGTCCCCTCCTTCGATAGCTGGAGCGGATTTGCGGTCTCGAACGTCAATGACACAACCGATCCCGGCTACACGAACCAATTCGCGGCGATAACCGGTGTTGGTGCCGGGCCAGGCGTCGGCGGCAATCCCGACAACTATGCCGTCGACTTTGGCTACGTCGATCAGCTGAATCCGAGGGATCCGACGCAGCTCGCGATGTTGCCGAATATCCAGATTCCCGCGGGGTACAAGATCGATAATTTCGACGTCACAAACACGACGTATGCCGCGCTCTCTATGGAATACGGCGATCAGTTTGCCAAAAAGTTTGGGCCGGGCGACTTTTTCGAATTGAGTGTTTATGGAACCAACGCGTCGGGCCAGCTGCTTCCGGACTCCGTCAACTTCTACTTGGCGAATTTTCTAAACGGATCGAGCTATATCATCCAGAATTGGACGTCGGTTGACCTTTCCGCGCTGAGTGGCGCAAGCACGCTCTACTTCAACCTATCGTCGTCGGACGTGGGTGTCTTTGGCATGAACACGCCGGGGTACTTCGCGCTCGATAACGTCCAGATCTCGCGTGTACCCGAACCCTCGACGTGCATGCTGCTTGGAATTGGGGCAGTCTCCTTTGTCGCGGTTCAGCGACGCCACAAACAGTACCGCCGATCGCCCGTTTGATATTGCTTTAAGTCGATCCTGTGCAGCTTTGCGTTCATGAATCTGAACAACGAAAGAGAGACTGACTAATGACAACACATTCGAACGAATACTCGGTACTAGCCGCAGCGATTGCTTTGCTGATCACCACATCAACGATCGCCGGCACGTACGACCCTCAGGTGGGTCAACCCGGCTCTCTCGGAATACCTGACACCAGCTCGTCGTTCACTGAGTGGGCGTCGAGCGTAGTATCTATTAATCGCGGCCCCGAAAATATCGCCAATCCCAGCCTTGGCTTGGCGTCCTTCGGTGACCCAACCAACGCCCTCGGATCACCCGTCGGTGCAAGCACAACGACTCGTGTTGTATCATTGGGAGACGGCGGCTCCATTACGCTCGGCTTCAATAAGCCAATCACGAATGGCCCCGGATCGGATTTCGCGGTCTTCGAAAACGGCTTTTTGTCGGGCGGAGTTGGCCAAGCCTTTCTGGAATTGGCAACCGTGGCCGTGTCATCCGACGGCGTCAACTTCTTTACGTTCCCAGCGGTGTCCGAGACGCAAACGACTACTCAGGTTGGCGGCTTTGGCTTGCTTGATGCCAGCAATCTCTACGATTTGGCGGGCAAGTACATCGCCGGCTACGGAACCGGCTTCGATCTCAGTGAACTTGCCAATGTTTCACCGCTGCTGAACGTCAACGACATCACGCAGGTAAAAATCACCGACGTGGTGGGGTCGATTGATCCTCAATACGGGACCAAAGACTCGTTGGGCAATCTAATCAATGACCCGTGGACCACGCCGTTCAATTCGAGCGGCTTCGACTTGAATGCAGTCGGCGTGATCAACCAAGTCCCCGAGCCAACCGGTCTTGTGATTGGATTGACTGGGGCGGCATTGACCCTGGTCACACTTATTCGTCGAACGAGGCACGCGCCCAGCCGCCAAGAGTGATCTCTCGACGTGGCTAGCTGCCCATTCACAGCGAAATCTGACCCGCGACCGCGTGGCACATCGTCAGCCACGCGGTTGCGGCGGATTCGCAATCCTGCCAACTTCTGCCGAGCGGTGGTCGTCTTCGTATCGCAACTTCACGGCAGGCAACCTAGTGGACCACGCCTTGGGAAAACAATCGGAACTTGATAATTGGGCCGCCGACTTTTGTTCGTTCGTCAAGCGTCGGCTTAACGGTAGCCGTCCGAAGAAGGGCGAAATCACGGCGATTGCTTCGGAATATTGCATGGATCACCCGGAGAAATCTCCAAGTGGCTGGCGCAAACAATGGCAACGATATGGCCGCCTCTTCCTTGATGGCGACGAAAATCTAAAACGTCGCGATGGGGCCACCGACACGAAATGAACCGACGGTTCATCGCGACCAGACCCCCTTACATCAGCGAGCCCGATTGCGGGTCGATGCCGACGCCGCGCGTCAGCTCGACCAAAGCGTCGATCACCAAGAGGAGTGTGCTGGGGTCGAGCATGTCGTCCCCTTCCTCCGCCTCGGGATCGTTGACCATTTGTTCGAAGTGCATGACATCGAAGCGGGCATCGCATTGCGGCAAGAGCGCCAGCTTCGCCGGTTCGACGCCGTCGCCGGGGCGCAGCTCTTCGATAAGCGCCGCGACCTGCTCCTCGACGTCCTCTCCTTCCAGGTAGCTGATGTCGAGCGCGGCGAAATCATCGGGCGAGACGAGCGTCAGCGACTCGAACTTGCCGTCTTCATCCGCTTGCGTGTCGGACAACTGGTAGTGGCTCCCCAGCTTGCGGAGCAGGGCCTCGACCTTGGCGAGCGTGGGACGGTTGCCGGACGGGAAGAGCACGAAATACGTTTCGCGCCACTGAAAGCTTTCGGTGTCGAACGTCGTCATCGTGTTCTCCTGCCTGCAGAGTTTGCGGCGGCGGAACGTCTCGCGAGATGACGACTCACGCGGCGAGCGGGCCAGGAAACAGCGAGAGCGAACGGTCGGAGAGGCTGCACCACGGTCACTCCCAGTTGTCGCCGGGACCGGGGGGGCCGCCGGCCCATTCCTCGAGGGCTTTCAACAGGGCGTCCCGCTCTTCCATGTTTGCCCATACGACCTCTCCCTGCTCCAGCCGGACCTCGTAATCGCCTTCGCACTGGCAATCATCTTCGCCGCAGAAGTGAGGAGTTGCGGCCACCCAAATCACGCGGTAGAGGGGGACGTGCTTGTCGTCAATCAGGCAAAAAACGGACATTGTTCTGGCTTTCTGCCAACCTCCCTAACTCAGGGGTTCTCTACCTTCGTGTACCAAGGGCGACCCAGGGATTCGGTGATCCAGTATCCTTGGCGGGGAACGCGTTTGCACACGCTCGCGGCGTGCCCTGATCACGTTTCGCCGGCTATTGTGTCACACGCTCTTCGATTTTGACAGGGCCCCCAACTCCGTGCTGCGCCGCGTTGCCGCCTCGACGGCCGCGATCATGGCAGCCCGCGCGCCGGCCGCTTCGAGCGCCGCCAGGCCGGCAATCGTGGTGCCGCCGGGACTGGTGACGGCATCTTTGAGCGCTCCCGGATGCTCGCCGGTGGCCAGCACCATTTCCGCGGCGCCGCGAACCGTTTGCGCGGCCAAGGCCAGTGCGACGTCGCGCGGCAGTCCCATTTTCACGCCGCCGTCGCTGAGCGCCTCGATCAAGACGTATACGAACGCGGGTCCCGAACCGGACAGGCCGGTCACGGCATCCAGCAACGATTCGTCGACCCGCCGAGCAATGCCCACGGCGCCGAGCAGTTTATCGACGAGCGCGGCGTCCTCGGCGGTAGCATTCGGGGCAAGGCAGTAACCACTGGCTCCGCTGCCGACCAGGCAGGGCGTATTGGGCATCACGCGCACCAGGCGCGGCGCGTCACCAAGCCCCCCTGCAAGCGCGGCCAGCGGAACGCCGGCGGCGATCGAGATGACGAGATGTTCGCGTTTCGCGTGGCCGCGCAATTCGGCCAGCACCTGCGACATCTGCTGTGGCTTGACGGCCAGGAAGATTACGTCGGCGGCCGCGGCCACTTCGCGGTTGCTATCGGCGATGCGCCCACCCGTTTCGGTTGCGAATTGTTCGCGGGCAGTAGGGTAAGGATCGCTCGCCACGATGCGTTCGGCCGTGGCCAGGCCGGCTGAGAGGAAGCCTCGGGCCAGCGCCGTGGCCATGCGGCCGGCGCCGATGAATCCAAACCGAGGTTCTGCCATAGGTGGCTCTAAGAATTGATACCTAGGATCCGGCGAGGCCGAAATCGATCACACGCTAGCTTAGGTCGCCCGAGCCCTTTATGCCGGTCGCCGCCGGAGGGCTTTGCCGGCTTTGTGGACCGAAAAACCTCGTCCCATGCTACGCAAAATGGGGTGGAGGGACAATTGCGATGCCCATGCGTCAGCCGAGGTTGGTCCCGTCCGTTGCGACCGCGCGCAACCCGGCAAAGCCGGCTGGACCTGCAAGCCCGTTTTTGGGACACTCCGCACCCCCGAGCCAGTGCTTGCGGTGCATCGCACGGCGTTGGGGGCACCTTTCTCGATCGTTCGGATCCGACGTTCTCGTGCGTGGGAGATTCACAGCCGTGAATTGTTCTCGGTCGTTCCTTGCGCTTCCTCTCCTGGGCCTTGCACTGGCCGGTTGCCAGGCATTGTCTCCGGCCGACTCGCAATCGTTAGCTGCGCGCGGCGGCGAGGAGAAGACCGTGACGCGCGATGACGACACATTCACGGGGCGCTTGGAAACGAGCACGCGGCAACTCACTGAAACGGTGTCGAAGCCGCTCGATCCGACCTATTGGCAGCAAGAGCGGCAGAAGTCGCAGGCTGCGAAACGGCTCAAGCAACAGCAGGCCGCCGCCGCCAAGAAGCGGCAGAAGCGCTCGGCCTTCATGAACTGGCTGTTCCCCGAGCCCAAACAGCCGCGGACTCTTTCCGAATGGCTGTCGCAGGACCGTCCGGACAATTGATGCCCGTGGCGTGCGCGCCAGATTCTGGCTGCCGCTGACTGCGCGTCGAGAGGAAGCCCGCGCCTTGGTCGGCCGGCTTGTTGGCGTTCCCCAGCCAGGATCAAATGATCGCGCGGCCCAAGCCTTCGCGCAGCGCGATCCGCCGCGAACGCGGTTCGACATACGGATCTGACCGTAGCACCTATGCCTACGCATCTGGCCGATGATTCCCTGTGCTTGCGCATCCCGGTGGTTGCCGACGCGGCGGCTGCTGCTGAGGCGGTGCGCAGCTCGCTCGCGGAACTGATGCGCTGGACCTCCTGGTGCCATGCCGACTACGGAGAGGAGGACGTCGAACGACTGGTGCGCAGCGTCGCGGACGAGCGTTTTGAAGATCGCGCCTACAGTTTTTATATCCACGAATCGGACCCGGGGCGCATCCTGGGCGGCTGCGGCCTGTACCATGTCGATCGCTCGATCAACGCCGCCAGCCTCGGTTACTGGGTGCGCAGCGACGCCACGGGGCAAGGAATCGCCACGCGGGCGGCGCGGCTGCTGGCCCGCCATGGGTTTCGCGATCTCGACCTGGCGCGGATCGAGATCCTGGTCGCGCAGCAGAATCTCGCCAGTCAACGGGTCGCCGAGAAACTCGGCGCCGTGCGCGAAGGCCTCTTGCGCCGGCGACTGAAGGTCGAAGGAAACCTGGTCGATGCCGTGGCCTACTCATTGCTTCCCAGCGATCCGATCGTATAGGCCGGGCACCCCCTTTGGTCGATCGCGGCTGCGGCGGTTACGATTGGTAGCATGAAATTTCTGCTCACCAATGACGACGGCATCGACGCGGCCGGCCTCGCGGCGCTGGAAAAAGCAATCTCGACCCTGGGCGACTACGTAATCCTGGCGCCCGATCGACACCTTTCGGGCTGCGCCCACCAGACAACCACCGATCGCGGGTTGATCCTTTCGGAGCGCGATCATCGGCGCTACGCGCTCGATGGCACGCCCGTCGACTGTGCGCGGATCGGGCTGGGGCACCTCGCGCCGGATACGGACTGGGTGCTTTCCGGCATTAACGAGGGAGGGAACCTGGGGGCCGACCTCTACCGATCGGGCACCGTCGCCGCCGTGCGAGAAGCGGCGATGTTGGGAAAGCCGGGCATCGCCGTCTCACAATACCGCCGGCGCGACAGCGCGGCCGACTGGGACCGCGCTGCGCGCTGGACGGCGGATGTGGTGCGGTTGCTCCTGGCAAAACAAACCGACACCGGCGTCCTCTGGAACGTCAACCTGCCTGACCCGCTCTCCCCGACGATCTCCCCCGAGATTGTTTTCTGCGACATGGATCCCCATCCGCTTCCGGTCGGGTATCGCATGCTCGACGGGCGTTACCACTATGCCACCAACTACCACAATCGGCCGCGGGTCGCGGGGCATGACGTCGATGTTTGCTTTTCGGGCGCCATCGCCGTCACGCGCCTCGCCTTGCCCCCCCTCCTCGCGACGAAACCGCCGCGAGACGCTACTTAGCCGCGTGTACGTGGTGGTCGCTGGCCAACGGCACCGGGCTGACCTCGATGGCCGGCAACTCGGTCGGAGCATCTCGGAAGAATTCCAATTCGCCCCTGACGATGCGGACATTCGCCGGCGCCTCGATCCCGACGCTGACTCGACTTCCCACCACGCGGTTGACGACAATCGTGATGTTGTCACCAATCCTGATTCGTTCACCGGCCTTGCGACTGAGCACTAGCATCCTTGTCTCTCCTTACGAAACTGGCTCGTACGTATAGGGTCTAAAATGGCTGGCGCGGCCGGTTTGCCACGCTGGGAAAAGATAGAACGCAAAGCGGGTGCCAACCGGTGTGCCGGCGGACGGTTTGCCGGACCGCTTTAAAGAAAATGCCGGAAAAACAAGAGTCCGCCGGGCTTGCCTAACCGTTCCGTGGGCCAAAAAAGGGGTAAGCTGGCTGGGCCGAGCGTCCAGAATTGAGACGGCCGGGCCAAAATGAGATGCCAACCTGAGACGGGCCTGACCGCGACGCCGTTGGGTCGTTTCCCCTTTCCTACGCCAATCCCAACGATATGCAGCCCCTGTTTCCGCCCTCCGACCAACAGGCCTCGGCCGTCCCCTTTCGCCGCACCGAAAGCGGTTACGAAGTTTGCCTGATCACCTCGATCAGCAGCGGCCGCTGGGGGTTTCCGAAGGGGCTGATCGACCCCGGCGAAACCGCCCGTCAGACCGCCCTGAAAGAGGCACAAGAGGAAGCCGGGCTGCGCGGCAACATCGTCGGCGAGCCGCTCGGCGAATATCAATACGCCAAGTGGGGCGTCATGCTCACCGTCACCGTCTATCTCATGGAAGTGACCGCGGTCGAAGAGAGCTGGCTCGAAGCCGATCGCCGGCAGCGGCGCTGGGTCGCGATCGAATCGGCCGCGGCGATGCTCGATCGCAGGTACCTGGCGCGCATGTTGCGATTGGCCGTGGAGCGATTACGGTCCGAACGCTAGCAGCCTGTTGAAGAACTCAACGGGCTGCGACATCGCAGGGATGCGATGGCAAAATATCGACGTAAGTCGTTATTTTGCGAGCCGTGCGAAGCTTTGCTTCGCACTTGGCGAGGTTGAAAAAAGCCACGAGGGCTTTT
>DASZWQ010000009.1 GCA_035546535.1 Pirellulales bacterium
GGTCGAATGCGGCAGTCTTGAAAACTGCTGGGTGCGCAAGTGCCCCGGGGGTTCGAATCCCTCCCCATCCGCTTGATGATCAAGCGCTTTCGCGCTTCTCGTCCAATCAACGCCGCGAACGAACAGGAAAGCCGCCGGCACAGCTCAGTCGGCCGGGCGTTCTTGGAACGCCGTCGGAAGCATCAAAAGCGACGGGCAGCAGCCCGGCCTCGCGGACGCCTGGACTGTTAAGCCCTGGGCAGTAGCGTTGGCGGTAAGAGCGGCCGAATCATTGAGTTGAACGTCGACCATCTCAGCACTTTCCCATGTCCTGGCGAGACGTCGAGAGGATTCTTCAGTCGCCCGATCTCGCCAACCTCGGCCCGCTTGATCGATATTCTAAAGCCCAGTCTGGTCCGATCGGCTTCCCTGCCCCAGCCTTCGCGCGACGATCGCCAGGTGATGCCGGGCGTGGCCCACGATCACGTAGGCCCAGGCGCGTACGCTGAGCAACATGCCCGAGGCCGTTACGCGCCGCAGCCAGGCCGCTTCGTCCAGGTGGCGGAAGAGATCGATGCTGGCCTGCCGCACGTGGCTGAATTCAGACAACAAATCGGCGTGCGGAAAGGTGCCGTGATGGGCCTGGCGGGCGTAATCATTTTCTTCGAAGCCGGGCAGCGGGGTCGTGTCGCCGCGTGCCGCACGCAGCGCTCGATACGCAAAAACTCGCTCAGCGTCCGTGATATGGCCGATGACTTCCTTGATCGACCATGTGTAGGGTGGGTGCAAGGTGTTAGCCGTCGCCTCGTCGAGCGGTTGTAGCATGGCGACCGCCGACTTATGTTGCTCGGCCAACAGGTCGAGCACGCCCCGCTCGGGCACAAGTTCGACATAGCGGGCGAAGGGGCCATGATACTCGTCCATTTCGGGGCGTCCCAGGCTGTTCGTCGACATATGGGGCCTCCTTCGAAATCGTCAGGGCAACCTGCGCCACGAAACGACCTGGTCCTCCGACGCACCGCGCTGACATCGGCTAGAATTCTACACGAATTCGTCGCGCGCAGGGCCGGACCGGTTCCGCTGCGCGCGGCTCCCTGCAAAGCCATCGAAACCCCAAAACCAACCCCATGGGCTACCGGACGCTCGCCGCTTGTATTGCCGATCTCGAGCGTGCCCGGCAGCTCGTGCGCATCGGAGAAGAGATCGACCCGTACCTCGAAGCGGCCGAGATCCAGCGCCGCGTCTATGCCGCTGGCGGGCCTGCCGTCTACTACGCGCGGGTGCGCGGCACGCCTTTCCCGATGGTCAGTAACCTGTTCGGCACCATCGAGCGGTTACGGTTCATGTTTCGCGACACGCTCGAGGCCGTGTCGCGGCTGGTCGAGCTGAAAGTCGATCCCAGCCAGGCGGCGCGGCGCCCCTGGCGCTATCTTCCCGCGGCGCGCACGGGTTTGCACATGCTGCCGCAATTCGTGCGCAGCGGGGCGATTCTCGCGCACGAGACAACCGTTGACCAATTGCCGCAACTGACCAGTTGGCCCGACGATGGCGGCCCCTTCGTCACGCTTCCGCAGGTCTACACGGAGGATGCCGACGCACCCGGTTGGCGACAATCGAACCTGGGAATGTACCGCGTGCAGCTGGCGGGCAATCAGTATCGCGCGAATGAGGAAGTCGGGCTGCACTACCAGATTCACCGCGGCATCGGCGTGCATCATGCCGCGGCCATTCGTCGTGGCGAACCGTTGAAGGTCAACATCCTGGTCGGCGGACCACCGGCGCTGGCCGTGGCTGCGGTCATGCCGCTGCCGGAAGGAATGCCCGAGGTGACATTTGCCGGCGCACTGGGCGGGCGTCGCTTGCGCATGGTGCGACCATCGTCCGGTGGCTTGCCGATCGTGGCCGAGGCCGACTTTTGCATTACGGGCCATGTCGATCCCGATCGGCAATTGCCCGAGGGCCCCTTTGGCGACCATTTGGGTTATTACTCGCTGGCGCACGATTTCCCCGTGCTACGCGTCGAGCACGTGTATCACCGGCCCGGGGCCATCTGGCCGTTCACAACGGTCGGGCGGCCACCGCAGGAGGATACATCCTTCGGACAATTCATCCACGAGCTGACGGGGCCCGTGGTGCCGACGCTGGTGCCGGGGGTGCGCGCAGTACACGCTGTCGATGCGGCCGGTGTGCATCCGCTGCTGTTGGCGATCGGCAGCGAGCGCTACGTCCCCTATGCGGTGCGCCGGCAACCGCAAGAGTTACTCACGCAGGCCAACGCCCTGTTGGGGCAGGGGCAAATGTCACTGGCCAAGTATCTGCTGATCGTGGATGGGGAAGACGACTCGCGGCTCGACATCCATGACATTCGGGCGTTCCTCGGTCACTTGCTCGCGCGTGTCAATTGGGGGCGCGACCTGCATTTCCAGACGCGAACCACGATCGATACGCTCGATTATTCCGGTACCGGGCTGAACGAGGGATCGAAAGTCGTCATCGCCGCCTCCGGCCCGGTGGTGCGCGAATTGCCCGCGACGATTTCCGAGCTTCCGCGGTTGCCGGACGACTTCCACGATCCGCGCGTGGCGCTGCCAGGGGTACTCGTCGTGACAGGGCCCAAGCATCGCGGACGGGACGACACGAGCGTCGAAGCGTTCTGCGCAGCCTTTACCCCGAGTGATACGATCAATCGGTTTCCGCTCGTCGTCATTGTTGACGATAGCGAGTTCGCCTCGCGGTCGCTTAACAATTTCCTGTGGGTCACGTTCACCCGCTCGAATCCGGCGGCGGATGTTCACGGCATCGCGGCCGCGACCGAGGCCAAACACTGGGGTTGCGCGGGCTCGCTCGTGATCGACGCCCGGGCGAAACCGCACCATGCGCCGCCACTTGTCGAAGACCCGGAAGTGTCGCGGCGTGTCGATCGCCTGGCCGCGCGCGGCGGCCCGCTGCACGGTATTATTTAGTAGTTGCACCACGTTTGGGCCCTGCGTCGTCGGCGGGGGCTCATGACTTTTCCGCGGCACTTTGATCGCATGGCCTTAGCACCGCTCTTGATTCTGCTGTGGTGCTTTGCCGTGGGGGCGTGCGTAGGCAGCTTCTTGAACGTTGTCGCGTGGCGGCTGCCGCTGGGGATGAGCTTGTTGTGGCCGGGCTCCCACTGCCCGAAGTGCAAAAAGCCGATCCGGATTTACGACAATGTGCCGGTGCTGGGCTGGCTGATGCTAGGCGGGCGGTGCCGCGCCTGTCGGGCGCCGATTTCGCCGCGCTACCCGGCGGTGGAATTTGCGACGGGTTGCGCCTTCGCCGCGCTGGCTTACGTCGAACTGGTAAGGGCCGGCTTAAATCTGCCCGGCGTTGCGCCGGAATCGTCAAAGGGCTTGCTGGCCCTCTGGTTGTATCACGCTCTCTTGGCCTCGCTGCTGATCGTCACGGTGCTTTTCGCTTGGGATGGCGCCCGCGTGCCGCCACGGTTTATCGTGCTGGGCCTGGCCGCGGGGCTGTTTTTGCCGCTCTACGCCCCGGGACTCTATCCCACCGACGAACTCGGTGACTTTGCCGAGCCGGGCTTGGGGTTCGCCGGAGTGCTCGTCGGCGCGGCGCTGGGCGTGCTGATCGTCTGGTCATCGACCGGCCGAGCCCGGGATGCCGAAATCCCCTTCGAGCCATCGGTCGTTGCCGCGACTTTCGTGGGTGCGTTTCTCGGACCGCGGCCGGCGCTCGATATCGCGGCCGTCACGCTGGCTTTGTCATTCGTCGGGCGGCTGGCGAAAATGCCATCGGGTCGCAAAACCGCACCAGCCACGGCCGTTCTGGCAGTCGTTGCGATCGCGTATATCGCTGTCTGGAGATGGGTGGTCGAGCTGCGCTGGCCAGCCCGTTACGAATCGCGGGAGATGATCGGGCTAACCGGCGCGGCCGCGGTGCTGCTTGGCGTGCTCTCGTTTCTGCTTATGCGCATTCAAAAGCGGCGCGGTGCCTGAGCAGCTAGAATCGTGAGCGGCAACGTTCGAACATTCGCGCAGCGAAAGGAGCTACGGTTGACGAACTCGGCAAAAGCACCTCCGGCCGAACAACCGGTGGCGCTGGTGACTGGCGCCGGCGCTCCGCGGATTGGGAGCGTCGTGGCACGCGCCCTTTCGGCGCGAGGCTACCGCCTGGCGGTACACGCGAACACGTCGATCGTCGACGCACAGCGGCTGGCCGATGAATTGTCGGCCGCCGGTAGCGAATCGATCACGGTCGCCGCCGACGTGCGCGACGAGCGGGCGGTGAGCGCTGCCGTCCGCCGGGCGCACGATCACTTTGGCAGGATCGACGCCCTGGTGAATTGCGCCGCGATCTGGCAAAAGAAACGCCTGGAAGAAGTCACGGCCGACGATGTGCGGCGGAACTTCGAGATCAACACGCTCGGCACGTTTCTGTTCTGCCAGCAAGTGGGGCAAATCATGGTCGGACAAACGCAAGGCGGAACGATCGTCAACTTCGGCGATTGGGCCATTGCGCGGCCGTACCTCGATTACGCGGCGTACTTTCCCTCGAAAGGGGCAATTCCTACGCTTACACGCACCTTTGCCGCGGAACTGGCCAGCCGGAATCCACGTATCCGCGTGAATGCCATTCTGCCGGGACCGGTCATGCTACCCGATGATCTTTCGCCCAGCGAGCGAGCGAAGGCGATCGCCGGCACGCTTTTACGACGCGAGGGATCGCCGCAAAACATCGCCCAGGCGGTCGTATTCCTTTTGGAAAACGACTACATTACCGGTGTTTGCTTGCCCGTGGACGGGGGGCGCAGCGTTTTTGGAATCTAGCGCACGGCGGCGCGACAGGCCGGGGTACGCGCCAGGAATCGCGCGGGGCACTAGATCATGCGACACAAGAGCATTGGGCCCGACGGCAACGGTCGAAGGCGTGACACTACGCCTCGTCGACGGCCACCCGTGGCTCGCCCGAATCGACTCAAGACGTCTGGCGCGTCAGCCGCCTTCCTGCTCGCCATGTGCGTGACCGTCGCCGGTCTCCTGTTTGCACCGGGCTACGCCGACGACGATGCCGGCAAACCGGCGGATACGCAAGACAAGGCCCAGCCGGCGAACTTGTACCTGGCCCGGCCTGGGCTGTCACCCGAACAATTACTCGATTTCATCGATCGCATGAAATCGAAGCCCAAGAGCCTGCGCAGTCGGCCTGGCTTTTCGCTGGCGATCCTCGACGCGGCGGATCGCATTCTCGCGTCCGATGCCGATGCTTCGCTAAAAACCGTCGCACTCCTCGAGCGGCTGACCGAATTGCATTATCAGGCCGCGCGGGGGGACAAGGCGTGCGACGATCAGATTCGCGAACTGCTGCCGGTCCTGCAAAAGGATACGCGCGAGAAGATCGTGGCCGAAGTGCGCTTTCTTGACCTCGAACAGCGCGTCTTAGCAGCCGATGAGGTGCCGCCCGAAAAGCTCCCCCCGCTGTTGGACGAAGTGCGCGAGTACGTGAGCAAAAGCACGCCCTCGGCCCGCGATCTTCGTCTGGCGTCGGGCACGGTGCGGATCATCAACCGCGTGCCGGACGATGAGCTTGCGGCGCGTTCGTATCGTGAGTTCGGCGCGGCCTTTGCTCGCAGTGACGATCGCGAGCTAGCCCGTTACGGCCGCAGCATTGAAAAAGCCACCAAGCCACCGAGCCTGATCGGCAAGCCGCTCGAGATTTCCGGGACGCAAGTCGACGGGATGCCGATGGATTGGGCGTCGTATCGTGGCAAGATCGTGCTGGTCGATTTTTGGGCTACCTGGTGCGGGCCGTGTCGGGCCGAGATCCCGCAGCTCAAAGAGACTTTCGCGACGTTTCACAAGCGCGGCTTCGAAGTGATCGGGATCAGCCTGGACACCGATTTCGCCGCGCTGACCGAGGTGTTGCGCGACGAGGAAATCCCCTGGCCCAACTTGTTCAACGAAGGTGACCGCGGCGGCTGGAAGCATCCGCTCGCGGTGAAATACGACATTCATGCAATTCCCGCGTCTTTCCTCGTCGATCGCGAGGGGAAGGTGATCGCGATCGATCTGCGCGGTCCGCAACTGATCGAACAATTGGAGCGATTGTTGCCCGCGGCGCCCTGAATCAGTGGCGGAGCGGGTAAAGGTAGAGAAAGAAGGCGACAGCGCCTGTCGTCCGAGGACCTACGAGTGCGCAAAGGGAAATGGATTCAAGGGACTGCCCCGGGCGATCCGGTTTCGGACGCCGCCCGCGAGGCCTTGCGCGCGCGGCTGCGAACCGTGGCCTACTACTTGCCACTGGCTTCGTTCAAAAGCGACCGGGACATCGAGTACGTTCACCAGGTGCGCGTGTCGACGCGCCGCGCGGTGGCGCTATTGCGCATTTTTCGCTCCTTGATGGCGGAAAAGGATGCCGACTGGCTCGATCGCAAATTGAAGCGTATCCGCCGCGCCGCCAGCGAAGCCCGAGACCTGGACGTGCTAGGCCGGCGGATTGCCGAATGGGTCGAGGCGAACCCGTCCAGTGGCCGAGCGGCGCTTTTGTATCGCGTGGAGCGTGCGCGCGACGGTGCCCAGGCGCCGGTCCGCAAGGTGCGGAAAAAGCTGGCGGACAAGCGGTTTGGCGGCCGTATCGACAAGATCGTTAAGCGTGTCCGTTGGCGCGAAGACGGGCCCGAGCCGAGCTTTGCGGCGGCCGCGGCCGGGTGCCTGCGTACCGTGGCCGAGCCATTTTTCGAAGCGGGCGCCGGCGACACGGCCGACCTGGACGCGCTGCACCGCTTCCGCATCACGGCCAAGCATCTACGTTATTCGATGGAAGTTTTTGCGGCGGCGTTCGGCCCGGATTTCCGCACCGATTTGTATCCATGCTTCGAGGAGGTGCAGGCGCGGCTGGGCGATATCCACGATCATGCCGCGGCGCTGGCGCGCTTTCAAACATGGCTGGCCGAATGGGACGACGGGCCCGAGACCGAGGCCTTGCGCGAGCTGGCCGAAGTCGAAAAGGGAAACCTCGCCCGCACGCGGCAAAACTTCATCCGCTGGTGGACCCCCGAGCGCGCCGCCGAATTGCGGACGCGCTTCGACCAGGCCATGCTCACGCAGGCGACCGTGCATCATGCGACGGCGCCCGGCGAAAAGTCGGCGTAGCCTGGTTACCCCTGGCCATCTGACAGCTCAAAGCCTTCACGGCTTCACGTTCAGCGGCGATACGACCGACTGCAGGAACCGGCCGCCGCTTTCGTACCAGCCGTAGCGCGTGAACCGGCACCAGTGCAGGTCCATCAAGAAGCCGATCCAGTTGCCCGGCCCTTGTTCCAGGGACGCAATCACCCGGCGGAAGGGCAACGGAGCGGGGTGATAGAAGCCGAGCCCGGTTTCGGAAATCTGTTTGCCCGCCGCCACTACCGGTGGACCGACCTGGGTAACGCCGTCGGGCATCACGGGAGTCAGCACGATCAGATGGGGAAACGGGTACCGATGCGCCCGGCGGCGTTCCACCGTGCGCTCGCTAGGATAGCTATTGGCGAGCAATGTCCGCACACTTGTCGCGACGTCGGCGTCAGGAGTTGGTATTCGCCCTATCGTGTTTACCGTTGCCGCTGCCGTGGATACCGTTGCCATCGCTCGATGTCTCCCCTGGGCCTGGTGCGATTGCGGCGCTTAGTCCGGACCGCCAAACGACAAAAAAAACCACACAATATCGCAAAAGCGGAACGTACGACTGCCCAAGGGGAGGTGCAGGATCGGACCCGCTCTGCCACTCGAATTGCTCGTGCTCGAAATGCCAGTCTGGGCGGTCTAGATGTGATACGCAACCGCCAATGGATACGTACTTCAGGTTTGGCGAGCGGTCAAACGAGAAAGCGCGGGAATTGCCAGTTCGCGGCGAATTGGCACGTCACTCGGGGAGCTGATGCCCCATTTTCTCGCGCTTCGTGGCCAGATAGCCGGCGTTATGCTCGTTGATAGGCGGCAAAATCGGCACCTGATCGACGACCTGCAGATCGAAGCCGCCGTAGATGAAGGCGTCGGTCTTTTTGGGGTTGTTGGTCAAGAGTCGGACCTTGGTCAGCCCCAGATCCTTGAGCAATTGAATGCCCACGCCGTAGTCGCGGGTGTCGGCCTTGTAGCCCAGCGCCAGGTTGGCCTCGACCGTGTCGAGCCCCTCGTCCTGCAGGCGATAAGCTTTGAGTTTTTCGATCAGTCCGATGCCGCGCCCTTCCTGGGGCAAGTAGACCAGCACGCCGGCTCCTTCGTTGCCGATCATTTGCAACGCCATCTGCAACTGGTCGCCGCAATCGCAGCGCAGCGAGCTGAGCAGATCGCCGGTGAAGCAAGACGAGTGCAAGCGCACGAGCGGTGCCGTGACCTTCGACAGGTCGCCCATCACCAGCACGATCGGCTCCTGGCTTTCGTAGCGTACGCCATAGGCGATGATCTCGAATTGGCCGTACCGCGTCGGCAAGCGCGCCGGCTCGTTCAATCGATAAACCAGCTTCTCGCTGCGGCGGCGGAAGCGAATCAACTCTTCGATCGAAATGATTTCCAAATGATGCTGCGCGGCCAGGCCGAACAGCGCCTCGCGGTCGGCCCGATTGCCATAGGCGTCGAGGATTTCACACAACACGCCCGCTGGCGATAGCCCCGCCAGCCGCGCGAGATCGACGGCGGCCTCGGTGTGGCCGGCGCGGCGCAGCACGCCCCCTTCCTTGGCGATCAACGGAAACAAGTGGCCCGGCCGGACGAAATCGGCCGGAGTGCTGTGCGGATCCACGAGCGCACGAATCGTGGTGGCCCGTTCCTGCGCCGTGATGCCGGTCTTGGCCGTGCGGTGATCCACCGGCACGGTAAAAGCCGTGCCCAAGGGAGCCGTGTTCGTTTCGACCATCGGCCCCAGCTTCAGCCGCTCGCAGGCCTCGGGCAAGAGCGGCATGCACACCTGCCCGCGACCGTGCGTTATCATGAAGTTGACGGTCTCGGGCGTTGCTTTCTCGGCCGCACAGATGAAGTCTCCTTCGTTCTCGCGATCCTCGGCGTCGACCACGATGACGAGGCGGCCGGCGGCAATCGCCGCTACGGCTTTTTCGATCGAAGAGAAGCGGGTAGACATCAAAGCTTCCTGAAAAACGAACGTCCACGAGAGACCCGACGCACAAGCCCGGCGACGATCTGCCGGGCCGGGGAGTAATATTGGATTATAGACGTGGCCGGTCGCCTCGCTACGGTCGGGCACCGGCAACTTCCACCGAAAAACCGCGTAAAACTGCCTGAGGATTCGCGTTATAGGGCCGCCGATGCTGGATCGTGAGGAATACGTCGAGCAGGCCTATTTCTTCCGGACTCTTGGCGAGCGCGCCGAGCAGAAACTGGCCACCCAGGACCTGCTGAAGTCGGTGCGCGAAGAAATCCTGGCCACCACGAAGCTTCCGCTGGCGATCGATTTTCTGGCCAGCGAGTTGAATCTGACGGGCGTGTTCGGTCCGGCCATGGCGCGGCTGCCGCACTATTTCACGCCGTTTCAGACATTCGTGGTGCAGGCGGCGGAGAACGAGCGCGGCAAATTCGATTTCGCCGTGGCTTTGTCGATACTGGAGCGCGAGGCGCTGTACCGCGCCGAGGGATCAACGCGGCAGGGCATGTTCCTCTACCAGTTCGAATGCCTGTGCCGGAACCGGCTGGGCTATGACCGGGGCCTGGATGCGATCGCCGCAGACCCGATGTATGACGAATTGTGGCGCGAGTGGATTCGGACCGTGCGGCAGCAGATCGGCTTGATCGACTTTGCCGATCTGGTCTACGTGCGCAGCGAGCATTACCTGGAGACGCAAGCCCGGCTGGGGCGCAGCAGCCCGAACGACAAGCCGGCGCTATTCGGGGTGAAGGAGGGGCGGATTGCGCTGGCGAATCGCCTGAAGGATCCGCTCTTGTTGTTCGCGGCGCTTGAGCGTCATTTGCACTACCCCACGGTGCCGCGACCGAAGAAGGTCGATGAGAGCCGGCAGATCCTGCCGACCTTGCTGCGGCGTGTCGAACGGCTGGAAACGCGCCTGAAGCTGCTCGAAGAAGAGCAGAAAGGGGGCATCGACCTCACGAAGTTCTACGGCCGCACGGCGCACCTGCCGGATGATGACGAGCCGCCCGTGAGCGACGCGCCCTAGACGGGTCGATGGTCGGCCCCGGTTCTGTCGATTCTGTAAGGTGCTGGCAACGATTAATCCGTCGAAGAGCGTTGCCACGTATAGGACTTGGGAAAAGACCTCAATTGCCGTTCAACGCGGCGAGGGATCGTGGTACATTCGGTGAAACGACCAGAATTTGCGGGTTCGCGAGAGTTTTCCGAGCAGTTTCCAAGAGAGTTTTCCGACCCTGGCCGCTTGTTGCCGTTTTGCCTGGGTGTTAAGGTTGGCGCTTGACAGCACGATAAGCTCGCCGAGCCGTTGCCGGCAGCAAAATCGTCTGTTCCTGCCGCATCGCAGCGAGACCCGAGATTTCTGCTCGCCGAGATGGGCTTCTCGCCCAGACAGGCGAGCGCCCTGCCTGATTCCTTCGCCGCTCGCTCGGCGAACGTGGGTCTGCTGTTCGAGGTACGGACTGTGGACATCGAGTTCAATTTGATGACGGAATCGGTCGACCGGGCCGGTCCCGTCGAGCCGGTTTACGTCGAGCCAGGAACCTCGCTGCGCGATGTTCTGCTGCTGCTCCGCGAACGTAACCGTCACAGTGCGCTCATCTGTCGGGACGGCGTCTTGATCGGGGTCTTCACCGAGCGCGATGCTTTGAAGGTGATGGCGCGCAACACGGATCTGGCCACGCCCGTCGAGCAAGTCATGACCCCCAAGCCGGTCACCGTGCAGGCGGGCGATAAGCTGGGTCTGGCCGTAGAAAAGATGGCGACCGGCGGTTATCGCCGATTGCCCATCGTGGACGGCGCGGGCCGCCCTTCCGGCTTGCTGAATGTGGCCGGGATCATTCACTACCTGGTACAGCACTTTCCCAAGACGATCTACAACCTCCCCCCTGTGCCGCATCCGGTGATGCAGCAACGAGAAGGACCATAACGCACCGCACCTCGGGCGCGTCGTTGGCCCCCGCCAAAACGCCTTCGTGATGATTGATGATTCCTTCGCAGCGTCGAACCGTGCGATTGCCTTTACTTAAGGGACAATGAGTCGATGGCTATGAGTACTGAAACTGCTCCACGTGAGGCCAAGCATCCCCACAAGCCTGTCAAGGAGCTGGTCTCTGCGACGGTGCGCTTTTGCGGCGACTCGGGCGACGGCATGCAGCTGGCCGGCACCCAATTCACGAATACGTCGGCGCTGGCGGGCAACGACATTGCCACGTTTCCGGACTTTCCGGCCGAGATTCGCGCCCCGCGCGGCACCAAGGCAGGGGTGAGCGGTTTCCAGATTCACTTCGCCAGCAAGGAAATCTTCACGCCGGGCGACCAGGTCGATGCCCTCGTGGCCTTCAATCCGGCCGCGCTCACGACGAACCTTGTCGACCTGGTGTCGGGCGGCATCCTGGTGGTGAACAAAGACGCCTTCGACGAGAAGGGCCTCAAACAAGCTGGTTACGAAGAGAGTCCGCTCGAGGACGGCAGCCTGAAGGCCTACCAGGTGTTCCCGGTCGAAGTCACCCGGCTCACGCGTCTGGCCGTCGAAGGATTGGGCCTGGGCGTGAAGGAGGCCGATCGCTGCCGTAACTTCTACGCGATGGGCCTGATCTTCTGGCTCTACGATCGCTCGCTCGAGCCGACGATGCGTTACATCGAAGCCAAGTTCGGCAAGCGGCCCGAAATCGCCGAGGCCAATCGCCGTGCCCTCAAGGCCGGCTTCAACTACGGCGAAACAACCGAGGCCTTTGCCAGCCAGTTCCGCGTCAACAAGGCCGAGCTGACGCCGGGCTTGTATCGCAACATCATGGGCAACGAGGCCACGGCCTACGGACTGATCGCGGCTGCCAAGCGCAGCAATTGCGAGCTGTTCCTGGGCAGCTACCCGATCACCCCGGCGAGCGACATTCTGCACGAGCTGGCCAAGCACAAGAATTTCGGCGTCCGCACGTTCCAGGCCGAGGACGAAATTGCCGCCGTCACCTCGGCAATCGGAGCGAGCTTCGGCGGCGCCATGGCCGTCACCACCTCGAGCGGACCGGGCATCGCGCTGAAACAGGAAGCGATCGGCCTGGCCGTCATGACCGAATTGCCGCTGCTGATCATCAACGTGCAGCGTGGCGGTCCGAGCACGGGACTACCCACCAAGACCGAACAGGCCGACTTGTTGCAGGCCGTGTGTGGCCGCAATGGCGAATGCCCCGTGCCGGTGGTCGCCGCCCGCAGCCCGGCCGATTGCTTTGACGCCGTGCAAGAGGCGTGGCGGATCGCGGTGCGTTACATGACGCCCGTTTTCCTGCTCACCGACGGCTACATCGCCAACGGCTCGGAGCCGTGGAAGCTGCCGGACGTGAAATCGCTGGGCACGATCGAAGTTAAGCACCCGGGAGCCCTCTCCAACGGCGACGTCTTCCATCCCTACGCTCGGGACGAGCGGTTGGCCCGCCCCTGGGCGTTGCCGGGCACGCCGGGCCTGATGCACCGCATCGGCGGTTTGGAGAAGCAGGACATCACCGGCAACGTGAATTACGAGCCGGCCAACCACCAGCACATGGTCGACCTTCGGGCCAAGAAGGTGGCCAACATCGCGCTCGACATCCCGGCGCAAGCCGTCGACGGTCCGGCCAAGGGCAAGCTGCTGGTCCTCTCCTGGGGCGGCACCTACGGCGCCTGCGCCACCGCGGTGCGCGAGGTGCAAGCCAAGGGAGGCTCGGTCGCCCACGCCCATCTGCGTTATTTGAACCCGTTCCCGGCGAACCTGGGCGACCTGTTCAAGAATTACGAAAAGGTTCTCATCCCCGAGCTCAACAAGGGGCAGCTCCGCTTGTTGATCCGCGGGACCTACCTGGTCGATGCCGTGGGCCTCAACAAGGTGCAGGGCAAGCCGTTCAGCGTGTACGAACTCACCAACAAGATCAACGAACTTCTGGCATAGGTTTATCGCGTAATGAGCACTGATACCTCGACCTCCTTGCCCGTGTTGACGGCCAACGATTTTGCCAGCGATCAGGAAGTGCGCTGGTGCCCCGGCTGTGGCGATTATTCGATCCTCGCCCAGATGAAGAAGGTGTTGCCTTCGCTGGGCGTGCCGCGCGAAAAGATGGTCTTCGTGTCGGGCATCGGCTGTTCGAGCCGGTTTCCCTATTACATGAACACCTACGGCATTCACTCGATTCACGGCCGCGCGCCGGCCGTGGCCACGGGTTTGAAAGCCGCCCGGCCCGACCTGACGGTGTGGGTGATCACCGGCGACGGCGACGGCTTGAGCATCGGCGGCAACCACCTGATGCACGCCATCCGCCGCAACCTCGACGTCAACATCGTGCTCTTCAACAACCGCATCTACGGCCTCACCAAGGGGCAATACTCGCCGACTTCGCCGCTGGGTAAAGTCACCAAGAGCACACCCATGGGCGCCATCGACAATCCCTTGCACCCGCTATCGATCGCGATCGGCTGCGAAGGAACCTTCGTCGCTCGCTCGATTGATACGAACATCAAGCACCTGGGCATGGTGCTGAAGCGGGCTGCCGAGCATCGCGGCACGTCGTTCATCGAGGTCTACCAGAACTGCAACGTGTTCAACGACGGCGCCTACGACTACGCCACCGATCGCGAGACGAAGTCCGACACGACGATCGAGTTGGAGCACGGCAAGCCGCTGATCTTCGGCAAGAATCGCGACAAGGGGATTCGCCTCAACGGCATGAATCCCGAAATCGTCGAGCTGGGGAAAGGCATTTCCGAGGACGACCTGCTGTTCCACGACGAACAGGCCCCCGAGCCGAGCCTGGCCTACTTGCTCAGCCGCATGTCACACCCCGAATTCCCCGAGCCGATCGGCGTGTTCCGCGCCGTGAACAAGCCAATGTACGACGAGCTGCTCAATGCGCAGATTGTCGAGGCGAAGAAGGCCAAGGGCGAAGGCGATCTCAACAAGCTGTTCCTCTCCGGCGACACGTGGACTGTGTCGTAACTCTATAAGCATCTACATCCGATGGTCATCTGCCCGTTTTGCAAAGAAGAGAACATCGACGGCGTTGACGAGTGCGAGCAGTGTCAACAGCCGCTGGGCTTCTTGAGCAAGCCGCGGGCGTCCTCCAAGGTCGAGCACAGCCTGATCAAGGATCAGGTCTACATGCTCGGCCCGCGCAAGCCGTTGGCGGTCGATCTGGCCACGGCCGTGGGCTCGGTGTTGGAGCTGATGGTCACCCGGGCCATCGGCTGCGTCGTGGTGACCGAGGCGGACCAGATGGTCGGCATCTTTACCGAACGCGACGCGCTGTTGCGCTTGAACATCGACGCCGGGAAACTCGCCAGCCGCCCGGTGCGCGAGTTCATGACCAAGGCGCCTGACACGGTCACGTCCGACGCGCCGATCGCCTTCGTCTTGCACAAAATGGATATCGGCGGCTACCGGCACATGCCGGTCATGGATGCGGGCAAAGTGGTCGGCATCGTCTCGGTGCGCGACATCCTGCGCTACATCACCGAAGATCTGATGTCGCTCAGCGGCTGAGCGACGCCAACGATCGCTGGGGAGCACTAGCCCGACGCGCCAGCGAGGGTCTTTGCGGTGAATGCGAGGCAAAGCGAGCCTGCGGCCCGACCGCTACTTCTTTTTCTTGATCGCTTTCTTGGCGGGCTTTGCGGCCGGCTTGGCCTTGGCCGATTTGGTAGCCTTTTTGGCGGGCTTGGCCGCCGACTTGCCTTTTTTGCCTCCAAAAACGCTGTCCCAATTCTTCGAGAATTCCGGGCTGGGGCCCGAACGCACGATCGGTCCTGACATGGGTCGCCAAACTCCTTGCGGTGAATTGCTGCGGGTCGCGACACAAGCGGCCGCAGTCGGAACTGCTCATTCTAAGCCCGCTCGCCGGCTCGACAAGCATACGGCGGCGCGGTAATCGGTCGTGGCGAACTGCCGACGAACGGATTACGATAGTGAGGTCGTCTTTACGGGGTGGGCTGCCCGAGAGACCCGCCCGTTCCCCCGCCCGCCACGAAGCGCCGCACGTCAGAAGCTTAAGAACATTGGCAGCCAAACATCACGCGCCAAAAAATCGCGAGTCTATGGAGAACTACGCTATGCCTCGCCGACAGACACCCACCGACCAGTTGCTTGCGATCGGACTCGTTACGCTGGCCGCGCTGCTGAGCCTCGTTGCCCGGCCGGCCATGGCCGATGAACCCGCGTCGCTGGCCACGAACCGCAATTGGGTGACCGCGCTCGCCTTTTCGCCGGATGGCAACACGCTGGCCACGGTCGGGGGGCAGACGCTTTTGTATCGGCCGGGCGAGGTGACGCTGTGGGACGTCGCCACCGGCAAGGAAAAGGCCAAACTCGACGGCCATCAAAGCACCGTGTGGGCCGTGGCCTTCTCGCCCGACGGCAAGACGCTGGCCACGGGGAGCTACGACGGAGTGCTCAAACTGTGGGACGTCGAGAGCGGCAAGGAAAAGGCCTCGGTCCAGCCGCACAAACACTGGGTCACGGCCATGGTTTTCTCGCCGGATGGCAAGCTGCTGGCCACGGCCGGCGAAGACATGACGGCCAAGCTTTTGGATCCAAACACAGGCGCCGAGGTGAAGGCCCTGGCAGGGCATACCGGTTCGGTGACGGGCATCGCCTTCTCGCCCGATAGCGCCACGGTCGCTACTTCGAGCGGCGATAAGACCGCCCAGCTATGGGACGTCGCCGCCGGAACGAGCAAAGCCAAACTCGAAGGACATGGCGACGCGGTCACGGCGGTTGCCTTTTCGCCCGACGGCAAGACCCTGGCCACCGGCAGCGCCGATCGCGCGGTGAAACTGTGGGACGTCGCCACGGCAAAAGAAGCGGCCACGCTCGCCGGGCACAAGAATTGGGTGACCAGCGTCCGCTTCTCGCCCGATGGAAAAGTGCTGGCCAGCGGCAGCCATGACCACTCGGCAAAGCTCTGGAACGTCGACAGCCGGCAAGAGATGGGCACGCTCGGCGGATTGGAAGGAACCGTGTGGAGCGTGGCCTTTGCGCCGGGGGGCCAGATGTTGGCCGTCGGCGGTCAGGGGGAAGGCGCACACCTGGTGAAGTTCGTGCAAAAACTCGAATTCCAGGACGTCTTCCCGCGCACCGCTCCGGCGGCTCCCGCGCAGCCAGCGGCTCCGGCGGCCGACGCGGCGGCTGCCGCCGCGGCAAAGCCGGCTGAAGCGGCGAAACCAGAGGAAAAGAAGCCCGAGGAAGCCAAGCCGGCCGACGCCGCGGCCAAACCGGAAGAAAAAAAGCCGGACGAGAAGAAGCCCGAGGAGAAGAAGCCGGAAGAGGCCAAGCCGGCTGACGCGGCCAAGCCCGCCGATGCGCCAAAGGCATAATCACACTGGCGGCATCCGCTTGATCACGGGGCTGACCTTGGCGTCCCGTCATGCTGTGGCCCGGAGTGCGATCGATCGCCCCGCAGAGCCAAGCCATCTTGCGCGATTAACTCGGTCACATCCGATGGATCGAGTCGGCTTTCTTTCCGTTTGCGCCATCTATAGCGGTCCCATCGGCCGTCTCACGTCGCCTATGGCCTAGATTGGCATGGGGCCGACGCCGACAAATTGTTGGACGCCAACGCGCGATCACCAGGCAGGGGCCCGGTACCGATTTCTCTCTTTGACCGTTGAGGAGAATGCGATGCGCGCAAGCTTGTTATTGATCGCGGCGATGATGACCGCTGGTTGGGCCGGCAGGACGTTGGCGGCCGAGACGAACGACGCCGACTACTATCCGCTCAAAGTCGGAAATCAGTGGACTTACGATTTGACGTCCGACGGCGAGAAGTCGACGCTTGTCGTGCGCATCGTCAAGGAAGAGGAGGTCGACGGCGTCATGCTGTATCGCCTTGAAGCCGAAACCGACGGCGAGATCTCGGTCACCGAGCATTTGCGTGTGACCGACGAGGGAGTTTACCGCTGCCGCCGCAACGGCGCCCAAATAGAACCGCCGCTATGCGTGATCAAATTCCCCATCAAACAGGGTGACAACTGGGAAGGCGAAGCGCGCGTCGGCCGTGAAGATTTCGACATTACCGGCAGCACGACTCTGGACGAAGTCGAGGTTCCCTTCGGCAAGTTCTCCGCCGCCAAGGTGATCATCACCACCAGCGAAAACGGCATGAAAATCAGAAGCACGGATTGGTTCGCACCAGGCGTCGGCATGGTCAAGCAAGTGATGCGTTTCGGCGACCGCGAAATGCTGTATGAACTCGTGGACTTCACAGCGGGCGCCTAGAAAGCCCCCTTGTTACTTGTGACCTGGATTGGCCTGGGCCCGTAACCAATCGGACGGCAGCACGCTATTACCAGGCAGGGGCCTTTTACCGATATCTCTCAATGAAGATGAGGAGAATGCGATGCGCGCAAGCTCGTTATTGATCGCGGCAGTGATGACCGCCGCCTGGACCGGCACGACGTTGGCGGCCGAGACGAACGACGCCGACTACTATCCGCTCAAGGTGGGCAACGAGTGGACGTACCAGTTGGAGTCCGACGGCAAGCAATCGACGCTCGTGACGCGCGTCGCCAAACAAGACGAAATCGACGGCGTCGTTCTTTACCGCGTCGATGCCGAATCCAACGGCGCGGTCGTCGCCACGGAGCATCTGCGCGCGACCGACGAGGGAGTTTTCCGCTACCGCTACAACGGCTCCGACGTTGTTCCACCGGTGTGCGTCATCAAGTTCCCCATCAAGGACGGCGATACCTGGCATGGCAGGAGCCGCGTGGGCAAAGAGGACTTCGAACTCGACGGCAGCATCACCATGGACGAAGTGCAGGTACCGTTCGGCAAATTCGCCGTCGCCAAGGTCCGGATCGCCACCGTCGAAAAGGGCATGGAGGTGACGAGCACCTACTGGTTCGCGCCGGGAGTGGGAGCCGTCAAGCAGGTGATGCGCTTCGGCCAACGCGAGATTCCGCTCGATCTGGTCGACTTCAGGGCGGGCGAATAAACAATGGGAGAATCCGTCGCTGCGCGCGTCGATTTTCGTAACGCGCGCAGCGACTGCGATCCCTTATTTCTCGAAGCGCCGCAAGATTTCGAAATCTCCCAAGCGCGCCACGGGCCGGTAGTTGTATCGGACCAACAGCGCCTGCACGAGCCGCACGTCCGCGGGTATCTCTTCGGGCGCCATTCCCACGTGGAATCGTCCGCCCTGGGCACCCCCGCTCACCAGCACATCCGGCGGTGAATCCAGGTACTCGCGCTCGATTTCCTCAAGCGGCGTGGGCAGGATCCGATGATTCGGTTCGAGCAAATGGAACATCCATTGGAAGGTGTTAGCCGGCCGCAGCCGCGAGGCGAACTGAATCGCCTCGCAGGGCATGGCGCCCACGACCATCAGAGTGCCGCCGGGTGGCGCAATTTCGTCGGCGACGGCTGCGATGCTCTCGTAATTCTCCAGGTCCCGGGATCCGAAGCGTTCGTTGCCGAAGTACGAGAACATCGCCTGCACGAGGACGACGGCCAGTCCGGCTGACAGGAGCCACGCCTTCCAGGAAGTCTTCTTCGCCAAACGCTCTACCCCCAAGCCGACAACGAGCGCGACGAAGGGAAACGTGTTGGCCCAGTAGTGAGAATAATTGCGCCCCGGCAACATCGCCGCGCCCCATCCCACGGCGAGCACGACAAACGCGAAAGCAGTCTGCCGGCGACTGGTGGCCGCCAGAATTCCAAAGATCGCGACGATCCATGGCAGCGGCCCACTGCTGAGCATCCATCGCCAGTCGGCATTGCCTTGGTATGCGCCGAGGTTCGCGTACAGCCGTGGGTAGACAAAGACCGTCCAGAAGTACATCGGCACATCGCCGGTCGCGAAAACGGCAGCCAGGATCACTGCCCAGCAGGCAAGCCCGCTAGCGGCAATCGTGGCCAGCGCGCGCAGCTTCTCGGCGCATGGGCGCGGCGTTTGTCCAATCGCGAAGATCGGTACGAACAGGCTGAGCACCATGTTCTGTCGGACATGAAATGCCAGGCAGCCGCAAACGCCGATCGTCAGGCACAGCGCGAGCGAGCTCTGGCCGCGACGGTAGATCTCGAGCGCCGCGATCAGGACCGGAGCGACGAAGAGATTGGCCACGATCTCGGACGAGGGACAGGCCCAGTCCCAATACGACAACGGAAAGAGCGCCAGAAACAGTGCGCACGCCGCGGCCGCCGCCGGAGCGCGCCGAAACGCCCAGACGTACATAGCGGCCGTCGCCGCAACGCAGCAACCGCAGAAAAACGCAATTCCGCGGTAAGAGCGCGGGACGAACAACTGCGGCAACGCGTAGGCCCACACCAGCACGGGCGGTTTGTCGGGCCAGACCTCGGTATACAACCGCTGGCCGGCCAATACCTGCCGAGCGGCCTGGGCGTAATAGAACGGATCGGGATTGCGGATATCGCCCGTCGCGTGCAGAAAGAGCGAGGGTGTGAGGCCGAACAACGTGAGGATCGCTGTCCCCCAGGCGACCTTCCGGATCGCGACGCTCGGCATGACGCTCGCTGACGATTCGCCCACGGCCGCGGCGTCATCGGGACGGGAATGACGTTGCGCCATGATCGAGGAAGACTCTTGGTTCCGGCTTTGCGAAGAGGGACGAGGCGGCCCATTACGGGCGGCTACCGGCGGCGGTATGCTAGGGGCGTTTTCCTTCCCCGCGCATTTCCCTGCCGAGAGCGAACGTTCATCATGCCCAAGCCCAAAGTATTTGTCACCCGCATCATTCCTGACGCCGGGTTGGATAAAGTCCGCGAGTTCTGCGACGCCGACGTGTGGAGCGAGCCGTTGCCTCCCTCGGCCGACGAACTGAAGAAGCGCATCGCCAGCTGCGAAGGATTGCTGTCCCTCTTGACCGAGCGCATCGACGGCCCACTGCTCGACGCGGCCCCGCGGCTGAAGGTGGTAAGCAATTACGCCGTCGGCTTCAACAATATCGATGTGCCGGCCGCCACCGAGCGCGGAATCGCGGTCGGCAACACGCCCGGCGTATTGACCGATGCCACGGCCGACATGGCCTTTGCGCTTTTGATTTCGGCGGCGCGGCGGATCGTCGAATCGCAGAAGTACGCCGAGCGCGGCCAGTGGAAAACCTGGGAGCCCAAAGGGCACATCGGCCAGGACCTCGCGGGCCGTACGATTGGCATCGTCGGCCTGGGTCGCATTGGCCTGGCCATGGCCAGACGCTGCCACGGCGGCTGGGGCATGAAGGTCCTTTACCACGACGTGTACGCGAATGACGCCGCGGAAAAAGAGCTAAACGCCCGGCGCGTCGATCTCGACACGCTGCTGGCCGAGTCGGACTTCATTTCGGTTCATACCGATCTGAACGACACGACGCGCGGCATGTTCAATGCCGCGGCATTCAAGAAGATGAAGCCGACGGCGGTGTTCGTGAACACGGCACGCGGGCCGCTGGTGGTCGAGGCCGACCTGGCCGACGCGCTTCGCAAGGGAGTGATCTTCGCGGCCGGCCTCGACGTGACCGATCCCGAGCCGCCGCGTGCGGACAATCCGCTCTTGAAGTTGCCCAACTGCGTCGTGGCACCGCACATCGCCAGTGCCACCGTGTCGAGCCGCAACGCCATGGCCGAGATCGCGGCCGATAACCTGATCGCCGGAGTGACAGGCAAGCCGCTACGGGCCTGGGTCAATCCGGAAGTGGCGGAGAGGCGGAGATAAGCGCACGCACCACGGAGACATGGAGGCACGGAGGGAATGGCAAGGCCAACAAGCGCGGAGCGATGAGTGCTAAGTGATGAGTTGAAAGAATACGGTCCCTCTTGCGGCAGGTCGCCAGCAGCCTACTCGTCTGCCTTTCTCCGTGCCTCCGTGTCTCCGTGGTAAGTCCCTCCAACGCATCCAAAAATCTTGATGTTACGGGTGCTCCTGGTATGCTCAAGGGGCGTGGCCTGCCAGGCCATCCTGCCGAGAGCGTTATGCGTCCCCTGATCGGCGGCCGTTGTGGCCGCCGAGGTGTGAGACAACCAGGGAGTCGCCCCTGCCGATGCTGCGAAGGTTTTCGCCCCTCAGTACAGTTGTTCCCGCGCTTGTGGGCGCGCTGGCGGTTCTCTGCGCGCAGGCCGTGGCCGACGAACCTTATGGGCGCTTTCAATTCGACGAGTCGGATCGGGAGCACTGGTCGTTCGTGCTGCCTAAGCGCCCGGCGGTGCCGGCCGTCAAGAACAGCGCCTGGGTGAAGAATCCGATCGATGCCTTCGTGCTCGTGCGGCTCGAAGACGAAAAAATCGAGCCGAATCCGCCCGCCGATCGGCTGACCCTTTTGCGGCGCGTTTATCTCGACCTGATTGGCCTGCTGCCGACGCCCGCCGAACAGGACGCCTTTCTTGCCGACGACTCGCCCGAGGCGTTGTCGCGCGTGGTCGATGACCTGCTGGCCCGGCCCGAGTACGGCGAGCGGTGGGGGCGGCACTGGCTCGACGTGGTTCGCTATGCCGAGTCGAACGGCTATGAGCGCGACGGCGCAAAACCGAGTGCCTGGCGTTATCGCGATTACGTGATCGAGGCGTTCAATGCGGACAAGCCGTTCGATCGCTTCCTGACCGAGCAATTGGCCGGCGACGAGTTGGCCGACGCCAACGCGGAAACCTGCATCGCGACGACGTTCTTGCGCCTCGGGCCGTGGGATGACGAGCCGGCCGACGCGGTCGTCGATCGCTACGATCAGCTCGACGACGTGCTGGGCACGACGGTGTCCACGTTCATGGCGTTGTCGCTGCGCTGCGCCCGGTGTCACGACCATAAGTTCGAACAGTTCACGCAGCGCGATTACACGCGGATGCTGGCGATCTTCGAACCGCTCAAGCGGCCGCAGGAGGGACGCACCGACCTGGACCGCATGGTGGGCACCGCGGCCGAGCTGACGGCGTACCAGGCGGCGACCAAGGCGATCGACGAGCAAATGGCATCGCTCGGCGGCGAGCGCGACCGCGCCGAATGGGCGCTGAGCAAGCGCCTGGCGTCGGCCGGCATGCTGCGAACGCCCGAGATGCACGCCGTGGCCGCGACTTCGCGTGAGCAGCCGCAGGCGTGGCGCTACACCGAAGAAAAACCGCCCGAGGGGTGGGAGCAATCGAACTTCGATGCACGAACCTGGAAAGAAGGGCCCGGCGGCTTTGGCGACGAAGGGACGCCCGGCGCCGTGGTGCGCACGCCGTGGAAATCGAACGACATTTGGCTGCGGCGCGAGTTCGAAATCACGGCCGAGGCGCTCGCTTCGCTCGATCGCGCGCGGCTGCGATTCCTCGTGCATCACGATGACGCCTGCGAGGTCTATATCAACGGCGTCCTGGCGGCGATGGTGGCGGGCTTTACCGTCGATTACAAAACGCAGCCGATTTACGGCGACGGCGTGGCCGCGCTCGTGCCTGGCAAAAACGTGCTGGCGGTCCATTGTTCGCAGACCACGGGCGGCCAGTACATCGATGTCGGTTTGGTCGCCGTCGAAGCTTTGCCCACGGCCACCGGCGGGGCGGACATCGATGCTCTCGTGCTGCCGGCCGACGCGGCCGAGGCGTTTCTCGTCGACCCCGCCGCGCGCAATGCCAAGCAGCACGAGATGGTCAAAAAATTCCGCCCGAAGTTGAAGCAATTGCTCGAGCGGTGCGGCGATGACCGCGAGAAGCAATCCTTCGAAGAGTTGGAGCGCCGGCTGGGCGAGGCCGACAAGGCGCGGCCGACCGCGCTGCCCAGCGCGTACATCTGGTTCGAAGAATCCAACCAGGCCGGCCCGTCGCATGTGTGGCGGCGCGGTAATCCGCGCGACTCGATCGAAGAGGTCGGCGCCGGCTTTCCGGCGATCCTCGTCGACAGTCCGCCACCGCCGGCGACGCCCACGGCGAAGAGCACGGGCCGGCGCGCGCAACTGGCGGCGTGGCTGGCGAGCGCCGACCATCCGCTGACCTCGCGCGTGCTGGTGAACCGCCTCTGGCAGCATCATTTCGGCGATGGGATCGTGGGCTCGGAGAACGATTTCGGCGTGATGGGCGAAATGCCCACGCATCCGGAGCTGTTGGATTGGCTCGCCTCGGAGCTGGTTGCCGGCGGCTGGCGACTGAAACCTCTGCACCGGCTGATCGTGCTGTCGAACACGTATCAGATGTCGTCGGCCACTCGGCCCGAGATCGCCGCTCGCGATCCGGCCGACGATCTCTTGTGGCGTTATCCGCCACGGCGGCTCGAGGCCGAGGCGGTGCGCGATTGCGTGCTCGCTACGGCCGGCACGCTCAATCGCGACCGCGGCGGACCGAGCGTTTATCCCATGATCTCGCCCGAGGTGATGGCCACGCAATCGAAGCCGGGCAATGGATGGGGCAAATCGAAGGCGTCCGAGGCGGCGCGGCGCAGCGTGTACGTGTTCGTCAAACGCACGCTCTTGGTGCCCGAGCTGGAAGTGCTCGACTTCCCCGATACGAATGGTTCGTGCGAGCAGCGTGTGGTCTCGACCGTGGCGCCGCAAGCGCTCACGTGGTTCAACGGCGCGTTCATTCGCGAGCAAGCGCAGGCGCTGGCCGCACGGTTGGCGCGCGAAGCGGGCGACGACGATCGCGCGCGTGTCGATTTGGCGTATCGCCTGGCGATGGCCCGGCCCGCGTCCGACGCCGAGCGCGACGCGGTGCTTGGTTTTCTAGCGAGGCAGACGCGGCGGATCGCGGCCGAAAACCAGCAGGCGAAGGAGCCGGTCGACGCTCGGCAGCGGGCGCTGACCGATTTTTGCCTGGTGCTGCTCAACGGCAACGAGTTTGTGTATGTCCGATAATGGGGTCCGACGAGGCGCGGATACGCGAATGAGTGCTGAACAAAACAGAACCGCGATCAACGGCGCGCTGCCGCGGCTGACGCCGTGTGGGCGTTCGCGCCGCGAGTTTATCTGGCAGGCCGGCGGTGGCTTCGTCGGCACGGCGCTTGCCTGGATGTTGGATCGCGACGGCTTCTTTTCCTCGCGCGCGACGGCCGCCACCCGCTCACCGCTCGCGCCACGGCCACCGCATTTCGCCTCGCGGGCCAAATCGTGCATCTTCATTTTCAACTACGGTGGGCCGAGCCAGGTCGACCTCTTTGACCCCAAGCCTGAGCTGAACAAGCGCCACGGCCAGCCGATCCCGAATCTCGACAACGATCCGCTCTTCAAGAGCCGCAATCCCGGCATGCTGATGGGCACGCCGCGCAAGTTCCAGAAGCACGGGCAGTCGGGCGTGGAAATCTCGGACCTGTTTCCGCACCTGGCCACGTGCGCCGATGACCTGGCGATCATCCGCTCGTGCTATGCCGACAGCTTCGCCCACGGCTCGGGCCTGCTGCAGATGAACACCGGCTTCGTGCGGCAGGGTTATCCCTGCCTGGGCTCGTGGGTCACATACGGGCTGGGCTCGGTGAACGAGGATTTGCCGGCCTTCGTCGTTTTTCTCGATCATCGCGGTGGGCCAATCGGCGGAGCGCCGAATTGGAGTTCGGGCTTCATGCCGGCGTCATTCCAGGGAACGCAATTCCGTACGACCGGCGACCCGCTCATCGACCTGAAGCCGCCCGGCGGCGTGACCGCGGCGCAGCAGCGCGAGCAATTGGACTTGATGCGCGAGCTTGAACACTTGGGCCCTGCTGGCGGCGTGGCCGATAGCCAGTTGGCTGCGCGGCTGGAAACTTACGAGTTGGCCTTTCGCATGCAAGCAAGCGCGCCTGAGGCGGTCGATGTCGAGCAGGAAACCGCCGCCACGCAATCGGCCTACGGGCTCGACGACCCCAAGACCGAAAAGTTCGGCCGACGCTGCCTGATGGCGCGCCGCCTGGTCGAGCGCGGCGTCCGCTTCGTGCAGGTCTATTCCGGCGGAGGCCATCTGGACGAAAACTGGGACGCCCACACCGACGTGCAGGCCAACCACGCGCTGCATTGCGGCGAGACCGATCAACCAATCGCTGCTCTGTTGAAAGACCTCAAGCAGCGCGGGTTGCTGGACGAGACGCTGGTCGTATGGGGTGGAGAATTCGGCCGCACGCCGACCTCACAGGGAGACCGGGGCGGCCGCGATCATAGCCCGCGCGGATTTACGATGTGGATGGCCGGTGGCGGTATCCGCGGCGGCGTGACGTATGGCACGACCGACGATTTTGGATTTGCCGCGGCCGAAAACAAGGCGCACGTACACGATATTCATGCCACGATCCTGCACCTGATGGGGCTCGACCACGAGCGGCTCACCTATTTTCACAACAGCCGCGAAATGCGCCTCACGGACGTCGA
>DASZWQ010000010.1 GCA_035546535.1 Pirellulales bacterium
GACCACCCGACGTTGCACCTCGAACGACTACGCTTCAAACGCATGCTGGATTGGATCGTCCACCAAATCGTCGCCGTACTCCACGACGGCTCAACACCTTGCGTTGAAACCGGACCTTAACACGTGACTTGGCACTACTGATTCATTTATTTCCGCTGCACCTCCGTAGGTTTGGCGGCCATTGCATCAAAGGCGTCTGCTTGTTCGTCATCGCCCAGGAATCGATGCATGGTGGCCAGGTTGGCGCACGGAACACGCAATGCATCCTGCTCGAGCACGCCTTCCTCGACGGCCTTTTCCATCAACTTCAAACCGCTCCGCGTCAGCCGCACAGCCTCTTCGTGATTGCCCGTGGCCCAGTAGGACACGGCCATGCTGACGAAGCTTTCGCCGTGCCGCCCTCCTTCGACGAGCGCGGCGGCAGGCACGGGGCGCTCCAGCATCGGGATGGCCCTTTCGAACCAGCCGACCGCCTGCTGGGGATCCTTCATGTGCAATGCACAAACCGAACCCATGCGGAAGTATAACCTGCCAAGCAGGTAGGTTTCGACCGGCTCAAGCTGCCGATCCACCGACCCGGCTTCAAGATGTTCGACTGCCAGGGCGCCGTATTTAAGCGCCTGTTCGGCATCGCCGGCGGTGTGAAAGACCTGCAGGGCGTCGTAGAGCGCCGTGCCCAGGTCCCATTCCAGTTGACGACGACGCGCCGCATCGGTCGTCGCTTCGAGCGCCGGCCCAGCGATGGCCAGGGCCTTTTCGGCCCACGGCGTCGGATCCAGGTCTCCTTCCATGCCGACGCAGGCCGCGAGAGCCTCGCGGCAAACGCGCAATCGCATATCGAACGAAGCGTTTTCGCTCGCGGCGGCTTCCCTGGCCAGTTCCTCGGCGCGATTCAACCACGAAGGGACCATGGTTTTCTTCTTTTTCCAATTCCCCCAGGCGATGTTCCGCGCCGCGGCCAGATGCGCCACGATGATCGATTCCTGCGCCAGCCGCCGCACTGTCGGATTGCGGTCTTGCGCAAGGGGCTCGGCCAACTTGATGGCTTGCACGTGCAGAGGAAGCGCCGTTTTGAAATCACGTCCCGGGCCGGCCGCGATCTGGTCGCCTAATTGGTTCAGCGCGCACGCTTTCAGGTCCGGCCGCGCCGCCGCCAGCGCCAAGCCTTGCTTGGTTTGATCGATCGCCTTGGCGAACTGCCCGTTGTCGGCCAACAGGGCGCCCGCCGTAAGCCGGTAGCGCGGGTTGCGCGGGTCGAGCTTGACCGCCAGCTCACTTGCCTTGGTAGCCGCGTCGATCTGCCCCGCGTCGCGCAGCAGACGTGCGCGGAGCCAGTGCGCCCGGGCACATTGGGGATCGACCACCAGAGCTTGGTCCAAGTCGCGTTGGCAAGCGTCGACGTCTTTGTCCATGCGCTGCTCGGCGCGGAGCGTGAAGGCTTGAGCGTCGATCTTCTCGTACACAAGTTCCGCAACGCGCTGCCTGCTCCCCTTGGCGAGTACGACGAGCGCGCCCGCCTCGGGCAGTGCCATGCCAACCGTCTCGCCGAATTCATCCACGACCTCGGCGGGCTCGAACTTATCCAGGCCCATTTCCGACGCCAATTCACGGTAGGGTGGATGCAATTCGAACGAGACCACGATCGCTTGCACTTTGTCCTGCAGGCAGCGGACCTCGACGCGCTGTCCGCTGTCGAGCCGATAGATACGCCGCACGACGTCCTTTTGATTGGTTACGGAAAGCGGCTTTTTCAAGGCCCGATCGGCGTCTTTGCTGGTTGATTGCCCGACCCGCAGTCCATGGAACTCCGCCGGTTGTGGCCGTTCGACGGGTTTCTTGGCCTTCTTGATCTTGTCGAGCAACGTTCCGCCAGGCGGAGGCGGCGCGCCGGTGTCGTCCGTTTCTTCGGCAGGCGATTCACCATTGTCGGCGCCTTCGGTCTTCGTCTCCGACGACTGCGCTCCGCTTGCTTCCGGCGCGGGAGCGTCCGGCGCATCGTCGCTTGGGCCGCTGTCTTTTTCGCCGCTGGATTCATCAGCCGAGGTTGTCTCGTCGGACGCCGCTGCTGGTTCTTCTTCCGGTAGAGGCGCCGGCGGCAAATCGCTTTCGGCCTCTACTTCCGCATCAGCAAGACCGGAGGCACGCGGCCGTGACGGCTCAGTGGGCGCAGCTACAGCCGCACCATGGTGTGGCCCCACGACAAACCAGATGAGTGCCATCGACAACGATCGAACAAGCAGCCGGGACATGCTAACGTCTCCTTCTGTCGAAGCCCCGCAAATCATTCGCCAGAGCAGAGCTCCTCGGTGCGCCACGATAACTCGTGACGAGCAAATCGCGCGAATACCATTCGCTCGGGTGGCGTGGTCCGTTAACTGTGGCGAACGTCGCGCGCCGCTCCGATCGCTAACGACACCCTCCTTGAATCCCGCGAAAAGCCGCGTGAGTATAGCGTTACGGCGATATGCGCCTAGAGAGATCTACGTTTGAAGTCGGTTCGCATTGCAGCAACCGCCTCAAGCTGGCGGCCGCGCGACCAGGCCTGACAGCAACTCGATTGCCAGCGCGCTGTCGCTGTGCCTGACAGCAGCGAGCGCATCCTCGATCGATCGACATTGCGCGGTCGTGAAAGCAACCCCGACGCCCGTGCGTGGAGGATCGGGCACCAGGCGATCGCTGATAGCAGCCAGCAATTCCCCGAGGCCTGCGCCCGTGACAGCACTCGTCCGCAGCATGCCGTCTGGCGAGCCTGGTTGCAATGCTCCGGGCTGCAGATCGCATTTCGTCAGTGCCGTTAGCGCTGCGGGAAAGTCCTCGACGAGCCGCCGCTGCGGCGCCGTCATCGGTTGGCAGGCGTCGAAAAGCAGTACGATCAGGTCGGCGCTCTGCAGCCGCGCGAGCGCCCTTTGCACGCCGGCTGATTCCAGCGGGTCGTCGCTGTCGCGCAGACCGGCCGTGTCCGACAGAGTGACCGGCCAGCCGTCGATCGCCGTATCGGCCGTGATCACGTCGCGGGTCGTTCCTGGCGCGTCATAGACGATCGCGCGCTTGTAGCCGACCAGCGCATTGATCAGGCTGCTTTTGCCCACGTTGGGTGGTCCGGCCAACACAACGTCGAAGGGCGCGACAAGATGCCGGCCGAGCGCCGCACGCTCGGCCAGAAGCTGCAAGCGCTCACAGGCCGCATCGAAATGTCGTTGGCGGCAATCCGTAAGAACTTGCTCGATTTCGCGCGTCAGGGCGCCGTGACACTGATCGAGCAAGACGTTCGCGGTCCGCTCGGTGCGCGCCGCGGCTAGCGCTAGCCAGGCGTCCTGCTCGATGGAGTTCGCCATACGTCGCGCAAGCCAGGCACGCTCTTCGACACGCGCGCCGCCGATGGATTCGAGATCGTGGGCAATACGGCTTACCGCCGCCAGGCCGCCGTGGCAATGAATCTCGAATTCTTCGGCAGCACTGCGGCAGACGACGATTTCTTCGCCTTGAGCCGCGGCCCACCGCCCGTGATAAATCCGTTGGGTTTGCAAGTCGGTGGGCAACCGCGCGGACGAAGAAATGAAGTACTCCGCCAACGCATGCGCCGCCCCAGGCCCGGCAATCGCGATCACGGCCACTGCGCCGCGTCCCGGCGCGGTGAGGGTGCAGAATTCGAATTCGGCGCTAGTGGCCATGACGGCGCCGCCTGCAGAGTTGAACTATCGTGCTGCGGTCAGCGCGATGCCGGCCAATGTGAGATGCGGTACGTACTGCACGTTATCGCCCAACAGGGGCGCGACCGAGGGGGCCGCGCCGCCGCTGAGAAACATGCGCGGGGACGCCTTGAAGCCGCGGCTCAAGCGTTCGACCAGCTCGCGCACACCGCCGACGGCGCCCCAATAGAGCCCGGCCTTCATGGCACCCACCGTGTCTTTACCCAACGGAGCGGGGGGCTCGTCCAATCGCCCCATCTCGATCAGTGGCAAAAGATCCGTGAACTCGTGCATCGCCCGGGCGCTGGTGGCGATGCCCGGCATGATCGCGCCGCCGACAAAAGCGCCTTGCTCGTCGACCACGTCGACCTTAATGGCAGTGCCAAGGTTGACGATGATCGCCGGTTGACCCGCAGCGCGCAATTGATTCACTGCCACCGCATCGAGCAAGCGGTCGATACCCACGCGGTCGGGCTTGGGCATCGAGATCGTAAGAGGCAGATCGGACGAAGCGATCATCGTAATCCGTGTGGCGCTCTGGCTCTGCAGCCAAGCCACCAGCCGGCCCGACACTTCGCGCTGTACGCTGCCAATCCACCAGGCAAGGCGCGTGACATCGTGCTCGGGCAGCCATGCCGCGATGCGCGGTAATTCTTCGGGGCCGGGCCCAATGTCGAGAATCTTCGCAGGCTCGGGCAGCGGCCGTTGGCCGGCGCTTTCGAACAGTCCCAGCTTGACGCGGCTGTTGCCGATATCGACAGCCACGAGCGGCACAGCAGTTGTCGTATTCATGCCTCGGCCCCTGAAGAGCGCTGCGCCGCCAATTCGCTCGCGATCGCGGTCAGCAATTTGTCCAGCCCCTGGCCCGTCACGGCCGACATGCTGAGGACGTCGCGCCCCACGAATTCGCTGAGCTGCCGCTGTACTTCGGCGGCGTCGGGCAACTCGGCCTTCGACACCACCACGATCTCGGGTCGTTCGCCCAAGCGCGGATCGTGCATGGCCAGCTCGTTGCGAATCGTCTGGTAATTCGTCAAAGGATCGCTTCCGTCGAGCGGCATCGGCTCGACCAGGTGGACCAGGATGCCGGCGCGTTCGATATGCCGAAGAAACTCGTGGCCGAGCCCCGCGCCCTCATGCGCGCCTTCGATCAAGCCAGGAAGATCGGCCAGCACGAACGAACGTTCGGCGTCAAGCTGTACCTGTCCGAGATTCGGATACTTCGTGGTGAACGGATAAGCCGCGATCTGCGGCCGCGCATGCGACAGGCGGCTCAACAGCGTGCTCTTGCCGGCGTTCGGTTTCCCGATCAAGCCCACGTCGGCGATGACTTTCAACTCGAGTACCAGCTCGCGCGATTCCCCCTCTTGCCCTTTGGTCCATTGCCGCGGCGCGCGGTTCGTCGCCGACTTGAAGTGCAGGTTCCCCTTGCCGCCACGCCCTCCCTGGGCCGCGACGACGGAATCGCCCGAACGCGCCAGGTCCTTGATGACAAATCCGCCAGCGGCATCGATCACGACCGTGCCGGGCGGAACGAGCAGGAGCATATCTTCGGCGCCCCGACCATAGCGATTCGAGCCGCTGCCGGCCTGACCGCTTTCCGCGCGCCAGTGGTAGCGGTGCGTGAGCGCGGCCAGGTTGTTGACGCCATCGCGCGCCTCGATGATGACGCTGCCGCCGTTGCCACCGTCGCCGCCGTCGGGCCCGCCATGCGGGACGAATTTCTCGCGGCGGAAGCTGAGGCAGCCGTCACCGCCTTTGCCGGCGTCGACCTGAATTTTCACCCGATCGACGAACATGTCGCCCTGCGATGCGCGAGGACCAAAAAAAACGGGAACGACCCGACATGGACCGTCCCCGCGTGAATGCAGTGCAGCAACGAGCGAGTTAGCCGGCGGCTAGGACGTTGACCCGGCGCCCACTGCGATCGAACGAGACGACGCCGTCGACCAAAGCGAAGAGCGTGAAGTCTTTCCCTTGGCCGACGCCACGTCCGGCCTGGTAACGAGTGCCCACCTGGCGCACCAGGATGTTGCCGGCCGTGACTTGCTCGCCGCCGTAGCGTTTGATGCCGCGGCGCTGACCGTTCGAATCGCGACCGTTACGGCTCGAGCCTTGACCCTTTTTATGTGCCATGACTGTATCTCCTTGTATCGGGCGGTGCCGGCTGCGAGCTACGAAGAGCCCAGGCAAGACGGAAGCATAACTGATCGGTCCGAGCTTGATTGTCCAGGGGCGCCGGCGTGCTACGGCACCGCTTCGTCGGCACCGGCGGCTGCTTCCGCAGGCGGTTCGACTTCCGCGGGAGGGGCCGGATCGGGTTTTTTAGCGATAAATCCCTTCGCCGTCAATTCCCCATAGGCCCAGGCATAGTCCACGAAGCGGATTTCCTCCTCGTGTTCCAATTCCTTGTCCCCCGGACGCCAGAAGTTAAGGATCAGGGTCTTGGCGAAGAATTCTCGACCCTTGCCCGGCGGGTCCCCCTTCTGGAAAACTCCCGGCGGGTCGATCCAGCGGTAGGCGTTGGTTAGTCCTTGGACGTAAATCGAGAAGCGATCGGTGGCCGGGTCGATATCTTCCCAGGTGGCCACGCCCCAGACGGTCGTGTCCTGGCCCTTGGGCGTGGGGTTGATGCGGCCGATCATTTCGCTCGTGTTCAACAGCGGTCGATTTGCGTCTTCGCGCTTGCGGATCAGTGGCGTGGCCAACGGAATGACACGGCTGGGATAAACCTTGCCGGCGTCATTGACGAGCACAAAGTAGGGGACGAAGGTGACCGGCTTGTCGCTGGTATTCTTGACACTGTAGACCAGGTACCAGACGAGTTTGTCCTGCATGCGGCCGTCGGGCATCGGCTCGTCGACGTGAACGAAGCGCACCGGTTTGAACGAGAATTCGAGCGACCAGACCTCGCGGCGAAAGACGGTGTCGCGCGCCGGGGATTTGCCTTTGGAGTTGCCCCGGGCCCACGCGCGTTCGGCATAACCTGGATCGGCGGCGAGCACTTCGACGACGTCGTGCCGCTCGTACGCCTCGTCCAGTTGCGACTGCGGATCGACCGTGCGCATGGCATTGGGCGCGAGCTTGCGGAACTTAGGGCGCGCCGGGGTCGCGCTCCGCGCCACGCTCGCCGGAGCGGGGGGCCGGGCGGCGGCTGGCCGCGGCGCTTGCGCCGTTGCTTCGCCGTCGCCAAACGCGCCGACGAAAAGCACGCCCACGATCGTCGAAATCACATGTAAAGCGCAAGATCGGGGCATAGCCGGTCTGTCGGTTGTCGGGGGAAACGGCTGCTGCGGAAGGGGCCGGACGTCGCCCTCCTCCCAACGATCAAGAAGAGGTAAGTTTTTAGCTTAATTAGCGTTCCGTAGCAGGGTCAAGCATCCCGGGCCGGGTAATAATGGATTCGGGCCCGAACGGCCAATTCCGGTCCGGTTGTGCGTTCGCGGACGTGCCGGACCGGGGTCACCAGTGGCTGCCGATTTTCGCTGTGGCCGCCCGTCAGGCGTTTTGGGAATCAGTTTTGCTCCACGTCCGCCCGGGGAACCTTGGTTCCAGGCTACGCATAAAGAAGGGGTCGCATGTCGGTTTCTAGAACGCCCGGTGATTCGCACCCAGCGGAAGGACCCACGGTAACGCCGACGGCGGCCGCGGGTGTTACCCTGCCGACCGATGGCATGGTGGTCGAAGCGCCGTCGGAAATGACCGCCGAGCAGTTGGCCGAGGCGCAGCAGTACGGCCGCTGGCAACTGGCGCTCGATCTGGCGGATTCCGTGGCGGATCTCCTGTTCTTAGGACTATTTGCTTTTTTGGCGGCCGTGCCGCTCGATGCCTGGCTGGCTGAGCGAATTCCCGCGCCGTTTCCCCGACTGATCGCGCTGTACGCGATCATGATGGGGCTGCACGAATGCGTTTCGTTTCCGCTGGCCTGGTACTCGGGCTATGTGGTCGAGCATCGCTTTGGCCTCAGCCGGCAAACGTTTGGCCAATGGTTCGCCCGGCATGCCAAGCGTTTTTCGCTGGCGGCTGGCTTTGGCGCCGTGATGGTGGTCGCGCTGTACTCGCTGTTCTGGTTCGTCGGCGCCTGGTGGTGGGCGGCCGCGGCGATCGGGTTCTTCCTGGTGAGCGTCGTGCTCGGGCAACTCGCGCCGGTATTGATTCTGCCGCTCTTTTACAAGATCGAGCGGCTCGACAATCCGGAGCTTGCCAATCGTTTTGCTCCCTTGGCCGCGGAATCAGGACTGTCGATCGAAGGCGTATACCGCATGATCCTCAGCGACGAAACCGCCAAGGCGAACGCCATGCTCGCCGGGCTGGGGCGCACGCGCCGCGTGCTCTTGGGCGACACGCTGCTTGAGGGCTTTTCGCTCGACGAGATCCAGGTCGTTTTCGCCCACGAGATCGGCCACCACGTGTTTCGACACATTCCGAAATTGATGGCCCTGGGATTTGTCTTCAGCCTGGCGGGATTCTGGTTCTGTGATCGGGTGCTGGCCTTGTGGATCGGCACGAGCGAATACGATCCGCGGACGATGCCTGTCTACGCCTTGCCGATGTTGATGTTCGCCCTGAGTATCTTTTCCTTGGTGCTGGGACCGCTGCAGAACGTGACGAGCCGGCGTTTCGAGCGGCAATGCGATCGCTTTGCTCTCGTGAAAACGGGGCTGCGGGATGCGTACATCTCGGCATTTCGCAAGCTGTCAAAATTGAATAAGGACGATCCTGCGCCGCCGCGCCTGGCTGTCGCGCTTTTTCACAGCCATCCTCCGATCGGCGAACGGATCGCCATCGCCGAGGAGTGAGCTAATGCTGCCGAGAGAGGTCGCGCCTAAGAATGCCCAAGAATTGGGTGAACCTCGTACGGCTCGGCCAATGCCTTCAGCTCGTCGGCGTCTAGCTTGACGTCGAGAGCGGCCACCGCGTCTTCGAGATGGTGCATCTTGCTCGCGCCGATGATCGGCGCGGTGACGACCGGCTGGGCGAGCAGCCACGACAGTGCCACTTGTGCATTCGATACGCCGCGCCGGGCCGCGATCTGGCTGACTCGGTCGACGACTTGAAAATCGGAAGGCCGGTAATAGAGCTTGTGACCGTAGTCGTCGGTTTTTGCGCGGACCGTGTCGCCAAAATCCTCTTTCCGCCGATTGCCCGTCAGGAACCCGCGCGCGAGCGGGCTCCAGGGAATCACGCCGATTCCTTCCTCGACGCACAACGGGAGCATCTCGCGCTCCTCTTCGCGATAAACCAGGTTGTAATGGTTCTGCATCGTGACGAAACGGGCGAGTCGCAAGCGGTCGGACGTGTACAACATCTTGGCGAATTGCCAGGCGAACATCGATGACGCGCCGATGTACAGCGCCTTGCCCGACTTGACCACGGCGTCGAGCGCCGCGAGCGTTTCCTCGATCGGCGTTTCATAGTCGAAGCGGTGAATCTGGTACAGGTCGACGTAATCGGTGCCGAGCCGTCGCAGGCTGTCGTCGATCGAATGCATGATGTGCTTCCGCGACAGGCCGCGATCATTCGGCGCATCGCCCATGGCATTGAAGACTTTGGTGCCGATGACGACTTTGTCGCGCGGTGGGCCGAAATCGCGCAAGGCCCGCCCCAGGATTTCTTCGCTCACGCCCAGGGAGTACATGTCGGCCGTGTCGAAGAAGTTGATACCCAGCTCCAGCGCGCGGCGCAGAAAGGGCCGGGATTCTTCTTCCTCGAGCACCCACTCGCGCCATCGTTTGCTGCCGTAGGTCATCGTGCCCAGGCACAAGCGCGAGACTTTCAAGCCCGTCGATCCCAACCGCACGTACTGCATCACAGCGACTCCTCAAAAGCGAGGCACGAAGGGCAAGTCGACCATCACCTGCGTCCCTTCTCCGGGGGCGCTTTTCAATTGGAAGTGACCGCCGGCGAAACGAGCGCGCTCGGCCATGCTTTGCAGGCCGTGCGTCCCGTGGGCGTTGTTGTTCGTCGTGAAGCCCACGCCCCAATCGCGCACTTCCAGGTGTACGAGATCGCCGCGCCGCGTGACCTCGACGCGAACCCTCTTCGCCTGGCTGTGCTTGCGAATATTGGTCAGGGCTTCTTGCGCGATGCGGAAGAGCGCCTCCTCGGCCTTGGGGTCGATGCGTTCCAGGAAATCGTCCTTGACGAATTCCACCTGCACGTGGGCCCGGTCTTCTTCCTCGATGAGTTGCTCCAGAGCGGCCACGACTCCCAGATCGTCGAGCACCGGCGTGCGAATGCCGTTGATCAGTTGGCGGCCCTCGTTGACGGCGCGTCGCAGGTCGGCGGCCACGCTATCGACGAGTTCCCGCCCCGCCTGATTTTGGGCGGGCAACTCGAGCGATTGCAATTGCATGAGCGCGCCGGCGGCGTATTGGATCAATCCATCGTGCACCGCGTACACGATCAGTTGCCGCTCGCGATCCTGCTCTTCCAAGGTGCGGCGCAGTAATTCCTGCTCGGCTTTGAGCGAATCGAGCGCGCGACGGCGCTCGGTGATATCGGTCGTGGCTCCGCCCACCCCGGTCACCAGCCCGTTTGGATCGGTAATGGGAAACTTCACGGTGGCGAAGACGCGTTGATCTTGACCGTCCGGGATCGGGTCTTCGAACGCGACCGGACCGCGCGAGGCAATGACTTGCCGATCGATTTCCGCGAATTGGTCGGCGATCGTGGGCGTCATGTGACTCGAGCGCGTCATGTTGAGCAGATCGTAGTTCGTCTTGCCAAGGATCTGCTCGTTGCTGACCCCGTAGAGTTCCTCCCAGCGCCGATTCACTTGCACGTATCGCCCTTCGAGGTCCTTCAGAGAGATGATGTCGGGGGAGTTATCGAGAATCGACCGCAGACGAGCTTCGTCGGCGCGGATCACATCTTCGATGACCTTGCGATCGGTCATGTCGACGATCGTACCCACAAAACCAGTCACGCTCTCGGCGTCGTCAAACAACGCAAGCACCGAGGCGGCCACCCAACGCACGCCGGTCGTTTTGTTGAGAAAGCGGAATTCGGACGTCGCGTTCCTGTGATTGCGGGCCGCGTCAGCCCATTCGGCAACGACGCGCTCTCGGTCATGCGGATGCAGGAATTTCGTCCAGCCATCCCCCATGGCCTCGTCGGCGCTTCCGCCGGCGATTTCACACCAGGCGTCATTGACGAACTGGCAACGTCCCTCGGCATCGGAAAAGAAGATACCAACCGGCGCGTAAGTGGTCAGCTTGCGAAAGCGTTCCTCGGCCTGACGCAGGGCCTGCTCCGTTTTCTTGCGCTCGGTGATCTCGATCACCGTGCCGATGAAACGCGCGGGCCTGCGCTGCTCTCCGTCTCCCTGGAAGAACGCCTGGCCCTTGACGATGAACCAGCCCACCGAATCGTCGGGCCGCAGCAGCCGGCAATCGATCTCGTAGCGGCCGTCGCCGCGGGGATCGAGCGCTTTTTCGACGGCAACTTGCGCCCGCTCACGATCTTCCGGGTGAATGCGATCCAGAAAATTGATGTGCGTGACATCTGTGTCGGGCGCCAGTCCGAACATCGTCTTGGTGCGCTCGGACCAGGTGCGCTCGCCCGTGATCGGATTAAAGTCCCAGGTGCCGATCGCCGCCGATTCGACGGCCATGCGAATTCGCTCTTCCCGCTCGCGCAGGGCGATTTCGGCCGCGGCGCGGCGTTCGATCTCGACGGCAAGTTGTTCGCGCTGCGCCCGTGCGGCCGCCTCGGCCCGTTCGCGCACGGCGATCTCGGTTTCCAGTTGCAGTTGCCGGGTGGCCATGCGCGCACGGGCGGCACGCGCGTTTTCGATCAGCCAGCTTAGGAAAGTGCCGACGCCGACAAAGATCGCCAGCACCAAGAAGAATTGAGGCGAAACATCCGCGGCTTCAAAACGCCTGCTAAGCATCACTGCCACGGATATGGCCCCGAGCGTCGTGGCCATCAAGCCGGCTCGCATGCCGGCATTCCAGGCGCTGAGCGCAACCGCAGCCATAAGGGGCAGATAGGGGCTGCGCAAGTCGAGCCATGGGACAACCACGTACCGCCGCAACAGCAGCATCGCGGCCGTGGCCAGCGCTGCGACCAGCAGGTCACGTAAGACAATTCGAGATCGACTCATCGCGATTGCGCGAAGGGAACATGCGTCGTTGAGAAGCGCGCCCTGGGTCCGCTCTGCATGATTCTGGCACAAGCCTGCGCTTGACGAAATAGCCCGACTGCCGGCAATCGGTTGCCATCACCGCGGCTTTCGGTCCCAAACCCGCACGTAGTCGATGCGCCACGCTTGCGTGCTGCCGTCCGGCTTGCCGATCCACTCCCCATCGTCGCCCGCAGCCAGACTCAGCATCAGGTACATCCGGACGCCGGTGCCGGCCGGAGACGGCTTTTGCATCACCGGCTTGCCGTCGAAGTACCAGGTCATCCGGTCCTGGGTCCATTCGAAGCCATAAACGTGCATCGCTTCAGAAATATCGACCCCGGTATCAACGAACTGGCCGGCCTCGATCGGCTTGTTCTTCGTGCCCGACATCACGGCCGGGTAATACTGATTGTTGATGCGGCTGCTGGCCTGGAAAATATCGACTTCGGGCGGCCACACGACATCGTCCCAGTTGCGCGTCCACTTCATCATCCAAAACGTCGGCCAGAAACCCTTGCCGCCCGGCGCCTGACAGCGAATTTCCGCGTACCCGTATTGAAACGAAAACAATCCCGCCGTCGACAGACAGCCCGACGTGTACGTAAAGGGGCTGGGCAGGCCGGGCGTAGGGCGCGCGGTGATCGTGAGAATGGAATCCGTGACGCTGAAAGGCGAGGGAGCGATTTTGTCCCCCTTGCGCACGTCGACGTAGATTTGCATTTCGCCGGGAGTTGCGTTGCTCGTGACGCCGGCGCCGAGCGGCCAGCTTGTCTTCCATTTCATTCCTTGTAAAAAGTCGTTGGCCGAGTCGAATTCCGAGGCAAACAAGAGCGTCGCCCCGTTGCCAGACGCTGGCGCGGAAGGATTCTTCGCGTCTTGAGCCATCGCCGCGGCGCCGAGCACGGCACAAACGGTAATAGCGAGAAGGCATCTCATGGGTCGCGATCTCTGTTTGGCGAAACGGTCATAGGCGGGCACAAAAGGATACGTCACGCGCAAATATCATGCCGGCAGTGGTTTTCTCCGCTGGCGCCGCGCCGAACGTTCGCGTGGAACTCTGCCAGTGCGCGACCTTATTTCTCGCGCTCTAAAGGATGTCGCGGTCGGCAAAGACGGGCCCGAGAACTTCAGCGACCGTTTCCGGCTCTAACGTGCTGGGCGTCGCCGCGCCGCGCGAATCGAGAGTCCTGGCCGCCAAAGGAAATTGTCCCTGAATCGCGTCGCTGAAGGGACAGGCGCGGCTGCCTGTCATCCATTTTCCGGCGCCGGTCTCCGCGGCGTTGAGCCGCTCGATCGCGGAATCGAAAGCCGGCAGGTCGAGCTCATAGCTTTCCATGCCGTCGCCGTAGTTCAAGCCCCAAACCATCCAGCGATTCACAATGTCGGCCCACAGATAACCTGGGTACCAAAGGTCGTGATGCCAGCCATCGGCCGCTTCGGCCGAGACCAGGCACATGCGCTGTTCATCCCAGTGGGCGCGCGCGTGCGGCCACAGAATCGCCCGGGCCGAGATTCGCTCGTTGAATTTGGGGACATAGGTCGCTTCCTCGACCCGATCACCAACAACCGAGCGTGGAATCACATAGTGCGCGAAGTAGCGGTCACGTGGGACGCGCAAAATGGTTCCGGCGGCGACGAGTTCCACGCCTCGCCGCAGCGGCGCGAGGGACGCCTCGATTTCCGCGCTGTCTGGATCGGTTTGAGCGATGAGGCCCGGGATGCGGCGAAAAGCTTCTTCGTAAGTGGCATGGAGAGGCTGACCCTCGCCACGGCGGATGTTCATCAAGCGCGTCAGGCCTTGAAACAATCGCTGGGCGGGGGGATCACCCCAGCTCCAAAAATCCCCCATTTCGGCCGCTTGAACAATCGTGCGCCGATTCGCGAGCGCGTGGCCGCTATGAACCAGCGTGTAAACCGACAGCATGCCATCGACGTCCAGATGGTTATTCACCGCCAGCGTCCATGGGACTTCTTCGGGCGGACGGTCGAGAAAGCGAAAGCAAATCTCGGTCGATGTGTCGGCCTGGTATCGACGCGGGGTGCGATTGGGGCGCCAATGGCTCAGATCGAGGTCGCGACCCTCTCGGAAACTTGTGCCGCCCGCACCGTCGCAATAAATAATCCGCTCGGCGTCCGCCGGAGGAGGTTCATGATCGAGAATGAGAAATCGCTCAATCATCGTTCGGTGCTACCAAAATGTTGAGAAGCCGCCTGGCAAGCGAGAAAGTTCCCATGGTTTGGCATCGAAATCGCACCGGTCAAATCGAGATCATTCCATCTTAAGGGATCCTCGCCATGGAAACCAACGTACGGCAACACCAGGCCGCCAGCATCGTGCGTGACCTGCTGAGCAAGGCCAGGGATGAGTCGCGATCCGACGAACAGCGCAAGAAAATCGCGGATATCGCCGCGAAGTATGCGTTCGCCCTCTATTTCGACATGGCCGAAACCGCGGGCAAGCCGCCCGTCAGCGCTGACATGGAATCGCGACGTGGCGTGCCTGACGATCCCGGCTACTTCGACAGCTTGGACGCCATCTGCGAGCTTTTGAGCTGCGTGGGAACGCTTGGTAAGCCTGAGGGCGCCGCCTAAAGCTACGCCCGCAATTCAGCGACCAAAAGCACAAGCGGCAAACGCGACGGAACCGCACGACGCAGGAAAGCACGAGGTGCATCATGTCGACCGTCGTCGGTTGGGACGAGATTGCTGTCCGCCTGATTTTAACCATTGTTGCCAGCGCACTGATCGGGCTCGATCGTGGCGAACATGGCCGGCCCGCGGGCTTGAGAACGACAATTCTCGTCGGGTTGGCGGCCGCCGCCTCCATGATTCAGGTCAACTTGCTGCTGGGGGTCGCCGGCAAGCCCCATGACTCGTTCATTGTCATGGACCTGATGCGCTTGCCGCTGGGCATTCTGTCGGGCATGGGGTTCATCGGCGGCGGCGCGATTCTGCGACGGGACAAAATGGTGACCGGTGTTACCACCGCCGCCACCTTGTGGTTCACCACCGTCATGGGCTTGTGCTTCGGCGGCGGGCAATTGCTGCTGGGCGTGGCCATGCTTGGGACCGGATTAGTCGTCTTGCTGTGCTTGAGGTGGATCGAAGACCGCATCCATCGCGATCGGCGGGCCACGCTCGCAGTCGCCATGGGCGAGAATGGACCAACCGAGGACCAGATCCGCGAAAAATTACTGGCCGCGCAATTCAAGATCGTATCGCTGGCCGTCACGCGCTTGCCGAGCTCCGGCGCCCGAAGGATACGTTGCGAGCTGATTTGGCACGCATCGCCAAGCGATTCCCGAACGCCGCCGCTCGTCGATCGCCTCGCCGCGCTGCCGGGCGTAAAGCGCGTCAGTTGGCAACCCTGAGACAACAGGGGGCGATTTCCCCGGCATGTGGTTTGCAACGCAAGGCGAACACGCGACTCCAATATCGTCCCACGTACAGCGAATAACCGGATATGACTACCAGAGAGATCAGCAACGTCGCAATACGTCCCGAGGTCCTCCGGTTCCGCGGCAAAGCCAGCCCGTCGATGGATGCTCAGATTTCCCAGCTGCAGCGGCTGGCCGACCTGATGGACACCGCCTTCGAGGTGCCTGGCACGGGCATCCGTTTTGGATGGGACGCCTTGATCGGTCTCGTACCTGGCCTGGGCGATACGATCACGTCGCTAGTTGCGCTGTACGTTGTGGGGGCGGCCAGCCGGATGGGAGTGCCCCGTGTGACGTTGCTTCGCATGATCGCGAACGTGGGCATCGATTGGCTGCTGGGAATCGTTCCGTTGTTCGGCGATCTTTTCGACGTTTACTGGAAAGCCAATCAGCGGAATGTCGCCATCCTCCGCAGTCAGTTCTCCGCTTCGACGGTCGAGCGGCGCCGCGCCAAACGTGCCGACTGGGCAGCGATGATCCTGCTCGCCACGTTGTTTGCCTGCGTCGTGGCTGGCGGCGCCTTGTTCGTCGCTCTGGCCGTCAAGGCGATCGGTTTCGTTTTTGGACTGTGAAAACGATTTAAGCGCGGATGCCACGGCGATGGGTGGCGGCCCATGTGCCAGCGACCGGTCGGCGGGCGTCCATCTTCATCGAGGGTTGTCGGCGGCCTGTGTTCGACCCGATCGCCCGAGCCAGCGGCACGACGTTTGCAATGCCCTTGGCGCGATGGCTACCCCTTCAGCAACGCTCATTCTTCGGCACCGGCAACCGGGGGGCTCCGCGCATTTCGCGGGGCGCGCCCTGGGCGCGCTTGCACTCTTGGCCGTCCTGGCAGCGACGTTGCGGGCTGATCTTGCCGAGCGCCGCACAATCGCCGCCGAAATACACGATCTATCGTCAGATGCCGCGACATCCGGTGATAAGGACAAGAACGACGAGCGATTGGCTCAATTGCAGTCGCTTGATGCCCTCTACGTGCAGATTCAAACGCGACGTGCCGAGCGGCAGCGCCTGGAGGATCAACAAAAAGCTCTCGAGCGCGCCGCGGAGTCTCACGAAAAACCCCAACTCGACGAGCCGAAGCCCTATTCGTTTCTGCTCTACGACTCGCTTCAGGATCAGTTGGCGATCGAAAAGGATCGCGCCAAAGCTTTGACCGCAGAGAGCAAATCGATCGCCAAGCTATTGGCAGCCGCGCACGAGGCGCTCGACCAGGAAAGCGGCGCGGAAAACAACGCAGGAAAAGAGACTGCGCCGCCGGCTCGACCGTCCGACGATCTGGCGATTGCACGCCAGCGTGCGCAAGTCCAGTTGCGCGCGTTGGACGTGGATCTCAACAAGTTGCGCCAGGCGGTGTGCGAAGCCAAGCAAAAGGAGTTGCAGGCCAAGATCGCAATTGTCCACAAGGACGTAAGATTCTCCGCGGCCGACCGTGACAAGCAACTGGCAACATTATCTGAATCGGAAGCATTGCTCAAAGGGCAACGCCGCCAGGTCGAACGGGAACTGCAGCGGATCGAAGGGGGAAACGCTGCCTTGGCGCGCCCGGCCGATGCGTCGAACGAACTGCAGACTGACAATGAACAGGCGAGCAACGAGCAGAGTAACCCCCCGCAGCATCCTCGCGACGCGAAGGCCGCCGGCGGCCGGCCGGTACGCGAGGCGGTCGACGCTTGCCAAAGCCAGCTCGTGCTGTTGGACGAGCGCCTGGAATGGCTCAATCGGTTACGGCGCGTGTGGCGGCAACGCTACGATCTCGCCAATGAGAAGCTTAACGCGGCCCGCCTGCAGCAATGGTTGGACGACGAAACCGAATTCCGCGAGGACCTGAACGACGCGATTCGCGCGCTGGAGAATCGCCGCGATACGGCGCGCACGCAACGAGGGTCGACGAATCTGGTCGTCGAACGTCCTGAGAATCCTCCGCCTGCCCATGAAGACGCCCAAAGCAAGGCGCAGCGCGAGCTGCGCGATGCGCGCCTGGGCGAGTTGGCCGAGACATGCGCGGCGACGTTGCTCGACGCCCAAGCCACGGAACGAATTCTGGACCGCTTTCATGCCGAATTGACGGACAAACTGCCTGAGGAGAGCACCTGGGGATCGGCCGGCCAGACGATATCTCGGTTGTTCCATTACCCAATCGCCGGTGAAGATGACCATACCGTCACCCTAGGCACGCTGCTCGTGCTTTTAGCCTGCGTGCTGGCAGGCGTTCTGTTCTCGTGGGCTTTCAGTCGGGCCATGCGCGACCTGGTGCTCAAGCGCTTTGGTTTGCATCGAGGGAAAGTCGACGCGGTCAATTCGATCCTCTTCTATGCGCTCTGTTTCGTCTTCGGTTTCACGGCGTTTCGCGTGCTGAACGTGCCGCTCGCCGCCTTCGCGTTTCTGGGCGGAGCGGCGGCGATCGCCGTCGGTTTCGGCAGCCAGGACATCATGAATAATTTCATGAGTGGCGTGATCCTGCTGGCTGAACAACCAATCCGCGTCGGTGACGTTGCGCGCATCAATGGGGTGACGGGCGTGGTCATGCACATCGGCATGCGCAGCACGCGCTTGCGAACCGAATCGAACTACGAGGTCACCGTACCCAACAAGGCCCTGCTCGATGAGCAGGTAACCAATTTCACATTATCCGACAACATGGTACAGGTCTCGGTCGTGATCACGCTCGACCGCGAAACGAAAATCGCCGAAGCCAAGGAGAACATGTTAAAGGTGGTCTTCGGCCACCCGGTGATTGTCAAGTCTTTACAGCCCTTGGTGCTCGTCAAGGAGATCGACAACTACTGGCTGACGTTCGAAATCCGCTTCTGGCTGCAGTATCAGAACTTTCAACAGTGCGCGGTCGTGCAAAGCCAGATCATGGAAGTCATCGGCGATATGTATCGCCCGCTGACGGACGAAGAAAAGGAAGCCAAGCGGGCAGCGGCCCCAAGCATCGATAGGGCGGGAGCCGAATCTGCGACCGAGAGCGAAGCCGGCGCGGACGTCGCGGCGGGCGAAACACTTGCCGAGCAGACGCCGCGCGACGAAGCGGCTGACGGCGTCGAAGTAGTGGCCGTCGGCAACGCAAATCCGCAACCTGCCAATGCCGACGTCGCCCCCCGCGGCCTCGACCCAGCGGCCAAGATGATGTTTCGCAAGCTGGGACGAAAGATCGTCAAGCGTTAGTTGCGCCTCTGCGGGCGCTTTCACTTCAGCTCGAGTTCCACCTGCTCGATCTCAGCGGGGAATGCAAACGGAGACTGCTTGGCATAGCTGGAAGTCACCGGCAGTCCGTTGTCGCGGCCGATGTCCATTCCCTCGTACAACGAGAAGCGAAAGACCACGGTGTGTTCCAGCCGTCCTTCGGCAACCTTCGCGTCGTTGACGTAGAGCGCGGTCTTGCCGCCGGTCGCGCGCTTGCCTGGCTCATCGGCGATGAATTCGAAACGGGCATTGATCTTTCCCGCAGGCAGCTTGTCGGCGGCGGTGAGTGTATCGGCCCGCAAGCCGTAAAAGTTGTACGTGTGCTTGAGCTTGCCTCCTTCGACGTACATCGCGTAGCCGCCCAGGAAGCTGCCGTTGGCGATGATCACGCCGTCGGCCCCCGACTCGGGCATGTCGAACTTGGCGCTCAATGTGTACGAGCGGCCGTTCATGTGTGGAATGGAGCCCGGCGGCAGGTTGTCCATGCCGGCACGATAAACATAGCGCGACTGGCCCGTCTCGGGAGGCAACATGCCGTAGTAGTACGAGTACTCGGCCAATAGCGGCAGCACGTTGTTCTTCGCCGCTTCTTCCCAGAAGAGCTCGCGCAGCTCCTTAACCTTCTCCGGATATTTGGCGGCGACGTCCTCGGACTGCGAGAAATCGGCGTCCAGGTTGAAAAGCTCGACCGGATCCTTGTCGGGATCCCACGCGCCGGGCGCGAAGCGCGCCATCGTCGGCGGCGTCATATCCCAGGGCAGCTTGGGCAGCCGCGCGCTCAAGAGCCAGCCATCCTTGTACATCGAGCGATTGCCCAGGATGGCAAAGTATTGCGACGTGTGCCGCGACTTGGCGTCACCGTCGAGAAACGAATTAGCAAAGCTCACGCCCTGTAGCGGAATCTGCTGCACGCCGTCGACTTGCCTGGCCGCAGGCAAGCCGGCGACTTCCAGGATCGTTGGCGCCACGTCGATCACGTGCGTGAACTGGCTACGGACGCTTCCCTTGTCCTTGATCTGTTTCGGCCAGGAAACGACCATCGGCGAGCGGATGCCGCCAAGATGCGAAGCCAGTTGCTTCCCCCACGGAAACGGCGTGTTGCCGGCCCAGGCCCAGGCCGAGGCGTAATGCGGATCGGTCTTCGGCCCACCCATCTCCTTGATGCCGCCGTGCAGCGAGATGAGCCTCAATTGTTGCTCGGGCGTCAACGGCACACCAAGCAACGAAACGATTTCGTTGAACGTGCCGGTCGGCGTTCCTTCCATGCTGGCGCCGTTATCGCCGAAGATGTACAAGACCAGCGTGTTATCGAGTTGCCCCAGCTCCTCGATCGCATTCATAACGCGGCCGATCTGGTAATCGGCGTTCTCCAAAAAGCCGGCGAAGACCTCCATCTGCCGAGCATAGATCTTCCGCTGCTCGGGCGGCAAAGAATCCCAGGCCGGAAAAGCCGGGTCGCGCGGCGTCAGTCGCGCATCGGCCGGGATCACGCCCCGTTGCTTTTGTCGCGCAAAGGTTTCTTCGCGCAGCTTGTCCCAGCCCTGATCAAATTTTCCGGCGTACCGATCGGCCCACGCTTTCGGCACGTGATGCGGGGCGTGCGTGGCGCCCGGCGCGAAGTACAAAAAAAACGGCTTCTCAGGCGATTGCGAGCGCTGCGCCTCGAGCCAATGCACAGCCCGCTCGGCCATAGCATCCGGAAAATAAAAGTCCTCGTCGTTCGGCACGCCGAGGATCGTGTTGTTCTCCGTCAGCAGCGTGTCGTACTGGCTCGATTCCGCTCCCAGAAAGCCCCAGAAGTATTCGAAGCCCAAGGCGTTCGGCCAACGATCGAAGGGACCGGCCGGACCGGTGCTGTGATCGGGCGTGAGATGCCATTTGCCGAACGCACTGGTCGCATAACCATTGTCGCGCAGCACGCGCGCGATCGACGCCGCGCTCTTTGGCCAGCGCCCCGAATAGCCAGGATAGCCACCCACCAGCTCGGCCACGGAGCCGAAACCCATGGTGTGATGATTGCGCCCGGAAAGTAGCGCCGCGCGCGTTGGCGAGCAAAGCCCCGTGACGTGAAAGCGGTTGTAGCGCAAGCCATTGGAGGCAAGCTTTTCGAACGTCGGCGTTTGGACGGGCCCGCCGAACGTCGACGGATTGCCGAAGCCGGCATCGTCCAACAAGATCAGCACCACGTTCGGCGCGCCCTCCGGCGCCTTCACGGGTGTCGGGTAATCGGGCTTCGAGCCGCCCAGCGTGCGGTCGGCCACGCCTTGAAAGCCGCGATCCGTGATCGGCAGCACCGTGCGGTCGGGTTCGGCGGCCCGCGCAGCGTTTTCCTTTGCGCGTGGCGACGACACAAGGTGCCAAGGCATCAAGGTCGCCAGAGTGACCAACAATGTCACGACATGAGGGCGCATGGGTTAATCCCCCCTTCGCGTGTGCGATGATTCAACGGAGCGACGTGTCGACCCTGGCTCCTGCGACCTTTATAGCGTGCCTGGGAAGTGCATTGCCAGCTTTCTCTGCGCGAAAAATTTCGCAGGCCATGTCCCTCAGCCGAGCCGCAACTCGTAATAGACAAGCGGCGTCTTCCGGTACGAAGCTCTGCCCACCTCCTCGTAACCGCAACGCGCGTAGAAGTTGCCGGCTCCGGCGGGTGCGTCGTAAGCATCGAGACGAATCGCGTCGGCCGGCCACCCGCGGGCAATCTTCTTCACCGCGCTCAGGCACTTTCTTCCCAGCCCGCGTCGCTGCCGGGCCGGCGCAACAGCCATCGCCAGCAAATACAGTGGCCGCTCGGTCTCGGCAAAATAGCTCGTGTCGATCGACCACGGCTTCTTGGTTGTCAATCGCAGTGTGGCGACAATTTCGCCGCTCTGCCGCACCACGAATACTCGCGACGTTCGCATCGCCAGCAAGGCACCCTTTTCTGATGTTTTTGTCGACCAGGGCCCGCGGCCATAGCTTTCGGTGAGACGCTCGGCGACGGCCGTATGCAACGCCGCAAGCTCTTTCGCGTCTCCCACGGTCGCGGCTTGCAAGCTGAAGGGCGAAGCTGGCGATCGTGGTTTCCTCATGTCGAGCAACTTGCCTTGGACGGAGCGAATACCTTCGTCGGGCAGATTATAGAGGAGTCTCTACCCTCGAGCCGCTCAACCGAATCCGGAACGTGTGAGAACCTTACTGCGGCTTCCACGTCAGGCGCCGATCGGCGGCCTGATCGTCGCTCGAATCGGCGACGCGCGCAGCTGTTGTCGCCTCGCAGCGCCGGACGAAGGAAACCGCGGCCCGGGTCGATTCCTCGTCGACGGCGTCGCTGTCGCTGGCGAGGGCTTGGACCAGAAACGCGGTGTCGGAAGCCGTCGCCGATCTGTTGGTCGCGCGACGGGCGTCCTGGTTGGAGCATCCTGTGAGCGAGAGCAAAAAGACGACAGCGACCAGCGCCGCGGTCGTGGCGGCAAGCTCGAATCGTTTCGCTGTCTTTCCGCCAGACCGCACTGCCATCGTTGGAAGCAGGTTTAATCCGCGAAGGTTATCGAAGAAGGTTTTCACGGTTTGCAATACGAGAGCGTCAGCAGGGCGTAGCCCGTCACCAGGTTCGGGTCACCTTCGAGCCAGCGCGTGTTGGAGTTCGTCCACGAGCCGTCGTCGCGCTGGCGGCGTGCCAGCTCCATGACCAGGTCTTCGCGCCAATCGTGAGCGAGTCCCTGGGCGTCGACCAGTTTCTCCTGCCCTAGCGCCTGCAGGGCTTTGCCGAACAGATGATAGTAGTAGTACAACCCCTCGTCGCCGAGGCCCGGGTTTTCGGTCACGCTGTAGTGATCCTGGGCCCACTTGACGGCCGCGCGGACGCGCGGATCGTCGGGCTCCAGGCCCGCGAAGATCATACTCTTCAATCCCGCATAGCTCATCGAGCCGTAGCTGCGCAAACCGCCGTTGGCGGTTTTGCCGGCCGGGCTGCTCCCCTCGCCGATCGGCGTGTAATAGAAACCGCCGTCCTGAACCTTCGCGGCAAATTGCGTGGTGTTGTTCGCCGATTCGAGATTCTGGCAGCGCGACACGAACACCAGCGCGCGCTTCACGGCTTCGTCGTCGGCGCCATCGCCAGCTGCTTCCAGCGCTTCCATCAAGAAGTGCGTGTTCGAGAGGTCGGGCCGCTCGGACCCGCCGTAGCCAACGCCCCCATAGGCAATGTCCGACGGCGTGCGATCGTCCTTATCGCCGAACTGCAGGCCCTTCAAGAAAGCGTCGGCGTTTTTCAGCGTCTTGTCATAGCGGCCGTCGCGATTGGCCGCGGCGAAGCACATCACGCCCAGGCAAGTTTCGTAGTTTCGCAATCGCGATTTGGGGGCGTAGATGCCGCCGTCCGGCTGCACGTAACCTTCGAGATACTTCAGGCTCTTAGCCACGAGCGGGTCGTCGGCCGTGCGACCGTTGGCCATGACCGCCGTGGCGACGATCGCCGTGATCCCCGGCCCGGCGGCCGCGCTGAACGACCCGTCGTCGGCTTGCCCTTTGCTGCGCAGGTATTCGACGCCCTTTTGCACGGCCGCTTCGTACGCCTTGGCGCGGGATGCCGCGGCATCATCCGCCGCCATCGCAGGACGCGCCACGACAAGCATCGTCACGCTGAAATAAAGCACGAAGGCAACACGGCGACGCAAAGGTGGGATAGCAGTCATGGCAGGATCCTCTGACTTCATGTTCGAGCGTTTCTTGTTTCAGCGCCGGGTGGTAGCAGATCGTTCATTAATCATACGCCGCAGCCCAGGGAGAGGCTCGCGATCGTCGCTGGGCAACTCCGCGCAAAATCGTTTCCAGACCCCAATGTGGTTCAAAAACTCAACTCTGACGCGAACCCTTTCTCGTCATACCCCTACCAAGTGCTGGCGAAAAATTGGCCGTTCGTGACGCGCTTGTGGCCAGCACAACAACGAACCGCTTTGAAACGTGCGCGATAGCGGCACATGGTCCCACCATTCCCCGGCCTCTGGGGCGGTTTTCGCAAGATCATCGACGCAAACGCAGAATTCGGTTCCAATCGCATTGGCCAGGCCACCCGAGTAACGCTTCTGCAGGGGCTCGCGATGAAGGAAATGCACGATGCATCGAGGGTCCTGCTGGTTCGGCCTGCGTGGGGTGAGCACGCGACGTGCCGAACGACGAAGATTCTTGCCTGCAGCACGTTCAAGCCGACCTGCAGGCGGTCGCCGGACGCTGACTGTCGAGAACCTGGAAGATCGCCGCTTGCTGACGCTCTTGGGCTCGCAACTCTTTCCGGCCGATAACGCTTGGAACCAGAACATCGCTGGCGCGCCGGTCGCGGCAAATTCGGCCGCGATCATCTCGCATATCGGCAGCTCGATCCACCTGCACCCCGATTGGGGCGCCGATAGCGCGGCGAACGGCAGCGACCCGCTCTACGGTATTCCCGTAAATGTCGTGCATGGGAACTCGACGGCGAAAGTCAACGTCTCGATCGACAACTATCCCGACGAAAGCGATATCGTGCCGGTGCCGATTCCGGCCAACGCCGTCCTGGAAGGTGATTTTCAAAACGGCCCGAACTTAAGTGGCGGCGGCTACAAGACGAACCAGCGCGGCGACTCGCACCTGATCATCTGGGACGAGGATAACAACATCGCTTACGAGCTGTACGGCGTGTCGCGCCCGAACGACCCGACGCTGTTTCCCAACAATAACAATGTCGAGGTCGCCAAGACCGATCAACTGTGGCATGCCGCGCAGGAGACGGTTTGGGACATGAACACCAATACGTTTCGCACACTGGGCGCCACCTCGGCCGACGCAGCAGGATTGTCGATCCTGGCCGGCCTGGTGCGGCCCGACGAGGGCTTGCCCATTTCGCAGGGGGGCCAAGGCGCAATCACGCACGCCCTGCGATTCACACTCCCCGGCAGCGACGTGAACCCGCAGTACATCTATCCGGCGTCGCACATGGTCGATGAATCGCAATCGGCCAACAAGCTGCCGCTGGGAGCACGATTGCGGCTGGCCGACACGCCGGCCATCGACACCTTGATCGCGAACATGCCGCCCGAGTCGCAGATCGTTGCTCGTGCGATGCAGCAATACGGTTTGATCCTGGCCGATATCGGTAGCGCCATGTACGTGACCGGCACCTCGGCGTCGGTCAACGCCAACAACCAGATCCACCTGGTGTGGAACACTGACGACGACATCTTCGCCAGCAACGGCCTGGAGGTGCTCACCGCCGGCGATTTTCAAGTCGTCGATCTGACGCCACGCGTCGCGGGGCTCAGTGCCACGAGCGGCCCGGCGGGTTCAACCGTCACGATCACGGGTCAAAACTTTTCCGGAGCCGCCGGAAACTTGTCCGTGTTCTTTGGAACGACGCCATCTCCGTCGGTGACCGTCCTCAGCGACTCACAAATTCGCGCGGTCGTGCCCGCGGGATCGGGCACCGTGAACATCACCGTGCGGTCGGGCAAGACCGAAGCCGACACGATCAGCGACAACCCGAATGCCAACGTCACCGCTCCGATTTTCGGTTACGGCACGTCGGCCACCACCTCGGCCGATCGATTCACGTTCGCGGCGGCAAGCCTGGCTGGCGATGCCAACGGTGATGGCATCGTTAACAGTCAGGACATTGCGCTGGTTTCTTCTAATTGGCTGACAGCGGGCCCGGCAGGGGACGTGAACTTTGACGGCATCGTCAACTCGCAGGACATCGCCCTGATCTCGTCAAACTGGCTGGCGGTGACCGGTAACGCCATGAGCGCCGGAGCGCAAGCAAGCGCAACCGTCGGGGCCACGCGCTTCGCGGCGGTCGCCCCTCAAGCTGCGACATCGGTCCGCGCGCTATCGTCAGTAGTTACGACCGTCGCTCCTACAAGCGATCTCATCGCCGCCGCGTCGACTCACGGACCTCGCTTTACCAGCGAGGCGAGCTCGTTTTACGGCGAAGAGGATCGGATCAGCCCGCAACGATTCTCGCCGCTTGATTTGTTCCCTCGTCCGGCGAGCGACATGCGTCGATTTGCGAGCCGTTAGCCGATGAGCAGGTCCCACAACGGCTTGCATCGACTTGCACGGTCGGAAAACCCGTCAAAAAGTGCGCCTTAGCGCGTGCTAAACTTGTCGTGGCCGTCTCGCCAGGCAATGCAATCGTGGCGAGCGGGGTTTGGAGAGGGTGTCCAATGGTCTCGACGATCGCGCGCTTTGCTTCGCGATGCGCTTACTTCGTGGTGGCCGTAGCGGTTGGCGGCGGCGCTATTGCCGAATGCCAGGCTCAAACGGCCGGCAAGATTGCCACCGCCAATTCGCGCGCGAGGTTGGCAACAACGGTTCGCTCTGACGCGCGCGCTCAGCGACCGGTGGAAACGAACAACCGGCATCTCGTGGCAGGCCGTCCTCAGGGAAGCCTGCACCGCTATTATCAGGAGCAATCACGCGCTCAGGCAGAGCGCCCTGTTGGCGCTTACTCATCGCGCCGATCGGCCGCGATGGAAATGGAAGCGACCCCGAGCGAGTCCTTCGCCAATCCGTTCGGCGGCGAAACGCCCGTGCCGATCGTAGCGCCGCCTGACACGGCGGATGCCATGCGCCCGCTCGATCCCGATTCGTACTTCGACGGCCAGGAGTTTTCGGTCGCCGCACCGCCACCGGCGACTCCCTGATCGACAGGCCAGCGAGCGCGCCGTCCTGACTTCTTCCACGCGTTTGGCAACGAACTCACGTCGCCAATGCAGAAGCTGTCGCGATAACTCGACGGCTGCAATGGAAAGATTGCATTTCGGTAACCGACACAATGTCGTGGTGCGACGCGAAGATCACCGTCTCGCAAGGAAACTGCACTTCCTCAGGACGCGAATATCATTTTTCTTACGTCCTGATTTGGCACGCAGGCCGTGCAGCGAGATAATGCACTCTGGCGAGCGAACCGAGGCGCCGTGCTCGCGTAGCACTAATGGGCCGGTCGCTGCCGATCATCGCCATGCTCAGGCGCTCAGCAACATCTCCGGGGGGCAAGGATAGCTGAGGTATGCTCTACGATGAGGAGATAGTCAGGAGGTCGATCAATGACGTGCATTCGTATCCCCGGAATTCCATCACCCGTTCTTCGCTTGCCGTCGAAAATAGCACTCCTGGCAATGTCTTGCTGTCTGTCGTTGCCGATCGCGCTGGTCACCGCTGGTTGCAGCCACGAGCACAAGACCGAAGTGACGCACGTCTCGGATCCTCCGACGGTGCAGGTCCTCAAGCCCGAACTACGCAACATCACGCGCGTCGTAGGCCAGCCAAGCTTTGTCGAGGCCTACGAACGCACGTCGATCTATCCGAAACTCAGCGGTTATATCGAGAAGTGGTATGTCGATATCGGCGATAAAGTGACCAAGGGCCAGGTCCTCTGCGACCTGTTCGTTCCCGAGGTCAAGGAAGACTGCGAAACGAAGAAAGCCCAGGTGGAACTCGACAAGCAGCGCGTCGAGCTTGCGAAGAAAATCGTGCTGGTCGCGGATGCCGACGTCCGGTCGGCCGAGGCGCGATTGAAAGCGGCAATTGCCATCCGCGCGCAGTACGATGCGCAGGTCGTTCGCTGGGATTCCGAGGTCAAACGCTTGAAGCGCGAAGTAGGTCGCGGCGTGGTGGACCCGCAAGTGTTGCTGGAGTCGGAAAATCAACTGCGCGCGAGCACCGCCGCGCGCGAGGCGGCGGACGCCGACATCGCCAAGGCCCAAGCCGACCTGGAATCGAAGACGGCCAGTCTGCGTGAGGATGAGGTCGCCGTCGCCGTCGCCGAGGCCGACGTCGACGTGGCCACCAGCGATTGGAAGCGGATGGAAGCCTGGGTCGGTTACCTGAAGCTGTACGCTCCCTTCGATGGCGTGGTCGTTGCCCGTAACGCCAATACGGGAGACTTCGTGCTGCCGGCCAAGGGCGATCCGACGGCCGAAGCGCACTCTCCGAACTTGTCGCCCAGCGGCGAGGCCGCGCCGATTTACGTGATCGATCGTACGGACGTGGTACGCATTTTCGTCGACATTCCGGAACACGACGCGAATTTCGTACACGTCGGGACCCAGGCAACCGTCCTCGCCAAGGCTTTCCGCGACCAACCCGTCATCGGCACCGTGACACGGACCTCCTGGGCCTTGAACGTCAAGAGCCGGACTTTACGGGCGGAAATCGATTTGCCCAACACCGACAGCAAGATTCCCGATGATCTGCCGGCGGCGACGCGCGAAGCGCTGAGGCACGTCAAACTGCCCAACACGAATAGTCAGATTTTGCCCGGCATGTATGCCTACGGAAAGGTCATCATCGATCGGCCGAACGTGCGCGCTTTGCCCGTCTCGGCACTGACCTATAGCGGCGATCGGACCTACTATTGGAGCCACGTCAACGGCAAGGCGATGCGCGTCGAAGTGCAGACCGGGGTCAGCGATGGGCAGTGGATCGAAGTCACGAATCGCCTGCGGAGGCCTGCCATTGCCAACGGAGGAACGATTCAAAACGTGATCTTCAAGCAAGAGCCCGACGGGCAAAATGCCCCGCCGCAAGCGCTTGCTGAGAATGAAAGCTGGGTCCCGTTCGACGGATCGGAAGAAGTCATCCTGGGTGACTTGTCCGTGCTCACCGACGGCGCGCCGGTGAGACTTGGCAATGCGGCCGGAATCATTCAGGCGGCGCCAGGCGAGGCGGTGGCCGCCGAGCCTCTTACAGAGGAGACGGCGCAGGGTCCCAAGTCACTGGTCGAATAGACTTGCTGCTTCGCTCGGGCGGTCTGCCAAACGGTAGGCGCGCGCCAGGTCATTACGGCAGGCGACGGTCGCTGGGTCATGCGGCCCGAGCGCCTTTTCGCGCAACGCGAGTGCCTTTCTCAACTGTTCGACTGCTTTCGCCGGCTCGCGCAAATCCAAATAAGCCCGGCCGAACGTGCTGCGCACGAATGCTTCGACGAGCGGCTGGTCGGCACACTGGTGCGCAATCTCTGGTTCGGCCGCATCGAGCGCCTCGCGCAACGTGATTTTGCTGCGCGGCGGTCCCGTCCATTCGGCCGGCGTCCCGGCGGAGAGGACCTTTTGTTCCAAAAACTCAAGCGCGCGCCGCAGTTCCTCAGCCGACTGGTGGGCTTGCTGCTCGCGCTTCGCACCCTGCTCGAGACGTCCTTCGTCGGCCGCGTGCTCTTCGCGCATCTGCGCGAGCTCGTGCTTCAGAGAGGCCAACTGCTGCTCGGCCTGTGCGCGCTTCGTCGTCTCCTGTTGCGCTGTCGTTTCAGCAGCCAGGCGCTCGCGATTCGCCCACACCGCCACACCCGCCGCCGCAGCGCCACCGATCACGAGCGCGGCGAACACCACAACTCTGGAGAGGGGTTTCTGGAGCATATCGACTGGTTGTAGCGATGTCCGGCCGACCACCGATCGCCTGATCAGCCGCTGAATCCGACTACAGCATATTAGGGGCCGTTCGTCAGTTTGTCGTGGGTGATTACATAAGTCCTTTTGGCATGCCAATTGCCGCCCTCTAAGGGTGGCGCGGCCTGAGCCAAAGGTGGCCGCAGGGGGGACCGCGACTCGCGATTGATTCTTCGGAGCGAACGATGAATCTCACCTCGCTCGCTTTGCGCCGCCCCGTCACGACGCTGATGCTTGTCGTGGCAATCATTAGTGGCGGCCTGCTGGCTTACAGCAGCATGCGCGTGGACATCTTTCCCGCGCTCAACGTGCCCAAGATTTATGTCTTCCTCGACTACATGGGCATGAGCCCCGACCAGATGGAAGGGTTCATCGTCAATCAATTGGAACTGTATTTCCAATACGTCGACGGCATCCAAGACATCAAGTCGCGGAACATTCAGCAGGTCGCGTTGTGCGAGCTGTCGTTCTTTCCCGGCACCGAGATGGGGCAGGCCATGGCCCAGGTCGTGGCCATGTCCGACCGAGCCATGTCGTGGATGCCCAAGGGAACGCTGCCGCCCATGATCATGCGCATGGACGCCGGCAGCATACCGGTCGGTTACCTGATGCTGGAAAGCAAGGAAGTGTCGCTCGGCCTTTTGGGCGACTGGGCCCAGAATCTGATTCGACCGCAGGTGCAGAAGAACGTACCCGGCACCGTGGCCATCTCGCCGTTTGGACCGAACATGCGATCGATCATCGTTCGGGTGAATCCGCAAAAGCTCCGCGACTATAACTTGTCGCCGCAAGACGTCGTCGATGCCTTGGCCGAAGGCAACACGATCATTCCGTCGGGCAACATCTACGTCAAGGATTCGATGCCCATCGTGCACAACAATGCGACGGTCGTCGATATCCAGCGCATCGGCGACATTCCGCTGAAGATCGGGAAGAACGTTTATTTGCGCGACGTGGCCGTCGTGCAGGACAGCACCGACATCACGTACGGCTACGCCCTGGTAAACGGCAGCAAGTCGGTTTATCTGCCCATCATCAAGAAGGACACCGGGTCGACGCTGGAAGTCGTCGCCGATACGCGCAAGTCGATGTCATTGTTTCACAGCGTCCTTCCAAAACAGTATCGAGATAAGGTCAAGATCAGCTTCGAATTCGACGAATCGCCCACCGTGGTACACGCCATCGAAAGCGTCGCGACCGAGGGAGCGATCGGCGCCTGCATGACCGGCTTGATGATCCTGTTGTTTCTCCACGACCTGCGCAGCGTCGTCGTCGTCGTGGCGAATATACCGCTAGCCCTGCTGGGCTCGATGTTCGGCCTGTGGGTAACGGGAAATACGATCAACATCATGTCGCTGGGCGGCCTGGCGCTGTCGATCGGCATTCTCGTCGACATGTCGACCGTGATCATCGAGAACTTGCACGTCCAGATGCAGAACACGGACAACATTTCCACCGCGATTTATCGTGCCGCACAAGCGACGGCCGTGCCGATTCTGCTTGCTTTGGTCTGTATTCTGTCGGTATTCGTGCCGGCATTCATCATGGAGGATCCGCTGCGGTCGCTCTTCATGCCGCTGACGCTGGCAGTCGGTTTCGCCATGATCACGTCCTATGTGCTATCGGTCACGTTCGCGCCCATACTGTCGGTGTACCTGGTGAAGGGGCACGAGCACCACGGGGGGAAGAAAGGGCTCTTCGCACGGTTCACGGATGCCTATCGTGGCATGGTCGAGCGCTTCGTGGGCCATTGCTGGGTGATCACGGCAGCGTACCTCGTGGCTTGCGCCTTGATCCTATGGCTCATCGGGCTGCGCGTGGGAACGGAACTGTTTCCGCAAATCGACGCGGGTGAATTCGTGCTGCGGTTCCGGCCGCCCCCAGGCTCGAATTTCGAACTGACCCGACAAATGGGCGTCAAGTGCCTGCAAACGATCGAAGACGAAGTCGGTCCCGACAATGTCGCCATCACGATGGGCTTTGTGGGGCAAGTCGCGCCGAATTTTGGCATCGACAACATGGTGCTGTTCATGCGGGGCCCGGATGACGGCCAATTGCGCGTGAAACTGCGCGAAGATAGTGGCATCGAGCTCGCCGCTCTGCGCGAGCATCTGCGCAAGCTCTTACCGGAGAAAGTCACGCCCTGGCTCGCCGAGCGGCTCGAAAAGGGAGGCTTGTCCAAGAAGGTGGCCCAACAAGAGGCAGACAAGGCGACCTTCGGCTTCGAACCCGGCGACATCATCACGCAAGTCATGAGCTTTGGTGCAACGACGCCCATCGCCATCCGGCTGGTGGGTACCGACCTCGACGACGTCCGCGCGCACGCCGAGCTGGTGGTGGCAAAAATGAAACAGATTCCCGGCCTCCGCGACATTCAGTTCGAGCAGACTCTCGATTATCCGACCGTCGAGGTTGATATCGATCGCGAGAAAGCCGGCCTCAGCGAAGTGACCGTCGAGGACCTGCGGCGTGCTCTGGTCATGGCCACTTCCTCGACGCGCTTCACGGATTTGAACTATTGGATCGACGTCGATACCGGCTTCGATTACCTGGTCGAAGTGTTGCTGCCGCCGGAACGCATGGCCACGCCCGAGGACGTCGAAATCCTGCCGCTGGCTGGCGTCAATCCGCTCGTCAACTTGATGATTCGCGACGTGGCCACGGTGCGCCGCGGCAAGCGGCCAGGCGAGTACGACCGGGTCATGTCGCAGCGATACTTGACCGTTACCGCGAATGTCGAAGGCGAAGACATGGGCAGGGCCTCGCGCCAGGTGTCGCGGGCCATCGCCGCGGCGGGCGAGCCGCCCGAAGGCGTCCGCGTCGAACCGCTCGGCCAGTTTCCTCAGATGATTGAAATGTTTCAGTCGCTGGGCATCGGCCTGGCGGTCGCCGTGTTCGTCATCCTGGTCCTCCTCACTGGCTATTTCCAATCGCCGCGCCTGGGCCTGATCTCGATCGGCGCCGTGCCGAGCGTTCTCGCGGGCGTCGCCGTCGCCTTGTACGCCACCAATACCACGCTGAATATCGAATCGTTCATGGGCTCGATCATGAGCCTGGGGGTGTCCGTCTCGAACTCCGTGCTACTGGTCGCTTTCATGGCCGAGCATTGGCGGGGTGGGAAATCTTCTGCCGAAGCGGCCGTCGTGGGAGCTGACGAGCGGCTGCGCCCGATCTTGATGACGGCCTGCGCGATGACGGTCGGCATGGTGCCGATGGCGCTTGCGCTGGAACGCGGCAGCGAGATGCAAGCGCCGCTGGGGATCGCCGTGATCGGTGGGCTCGTCATGTCGACCGTCGCCACGCTGCTCGTGATCCCCGCTATCTTCGCCACCCTTATCGGCCAAAGCGCCGCGCGCTCGCCGTCCATCTTTTCCGGCGACCAGGACAGCAAGTATTTCGACAAGCAACTCTCCGAGAAGACACCGGAGTCGGGAGGTGATTGAATGTCGTGCCCGTCCCTTGGCAGGATCGCCCAGCGGTCGCTCGTGCCGGCGTGGCTTGCGCCGTTGCTCGCGCTGGCCGCGGTGGCCTTCGGATGCCGCGAGCCCGAAATCCAATTCAAGACCAGCAGCGGGGCCCCGGCAGTTCGTGTCGTGCATCCTGAGCTGCGCGACATCACGCGCATCGTCGGGCAGCCGAGCTTCGTTCAAAGCTACGAACGCACGAGCATCTATCCGAAGATGACGGCTTACATCGAGAATTGGATCGTCGACATCGGCGACACCGTCAAGAAGGGAGACGTGCTTGCCAACCTCTTCGTGCCTGAGTTGGTCGAAGATCTGGGTACCAAGAAAGCCACGGTCGAATTGGACAAACAGCGCGTGGACTTGGCGCTGAAGCTCGTCGAGGTCGCCGCGGCCGACGTCGAGGCCGCCAAGGCGCGCCTCGAAGAGGCCGAGGCCATCCTGGCCGATTACCAGGCCCAGGTCGATCGCTGGAACGTGCAAGTCGCAAGACTACAGCGCGAGACGGACCGCGGTGTGGTCGATCCGCAAGTCTTGTTGGAATCGCGGAATCAACTCAAGTCGAGCGCCGCGGCCCGCGACAAGGCCCAGGCAACGATCGCCAAGGCCAAGGCGGAGTTACTTTCCGAGCAGGCCAATCTCGGCAAAGCGAACGTCGACGTCGGCGTGGCCCGCGCGGATCTGGCCGTCGCCACGAGCGAGGTCAAGCGGCTCGAGGCCTGGGTCGGATACCTTAAGCTCTATGCGCCCTTCGACGGCGTGATCGTGTCGCGCAACGCCAACACCGGCGATTTCGTGCTGCCGGCGACGGGCGATCCTACCGCCATGCGCGAGTCACCTCACTTGTCGCCCAGCGGATCGGCCGCGCCGATCTACGTCGTCGATCGGCTGGACGTGGTGCGCGTGTTCGTCGACGTCCCCGAATCGGATGCGGATTACGTCGACCAGGGGACATCCGCCAACGTGCTCATCCGCGCCTATCGTGATGAAGAGATTCCGGCCAGCGTCACGCGTGTCAGTTGGAGCCTCAACACCACGAGCCGCACGCTGCGCGCGGAAATCGACTTGCACAATCCTGATGCCAAGATCCGCCCTGGCATGTACGCCTACGGAAAGCTGAAGCTCGAGCGGCAGGGAGTTCGCAGCTTGCCACTGGAAGCTATCGAATACAGCGGCGATCAAACGTTCTGCTGGCTGTACCAGCAGGAGCGGGCCGTGCGGACGGAAATCGCCACCGGCATCAGTGACGGCGACAACATCGAGGTCCTCAGGCACCGCACCGCCAGCAGCGATAGCGACAGCGAGAAGCAGGCAGCCTGGGTCGCCTTCGATGGAAGCGAGCGTGTCATTCTGGGCGATTTGTCGCAACTCATCGACGGCGAAAAAGTGCGGACCGACTCCGGCCAGCCTGCCAAAAACGACCCGACTTCGACCGCGTCGAAGGGCAAGACCGATTGACGCTTGCCATGCCGCCGTTCGCGCGACTGCCGGGCAAGTGCCATCGGACTGCAATCGCAGATGTGACTATTTGTCACCCTTATACGCCGTGGCGGCTTGTCGTGGGCATTCGCCGCGATCAGCGACGCCACTAAGTTCCGCTTGGATCGCGACTTTTCGACGCTAGCACCAACCTTGCCGATTGCGCTGAATTTGGCGCTTTTACTGATTTTGCGGGCCGCTGCCGGACGATTTCAGTCCTGCTCGCTCGTTTCGAATCAAGGCGGCGGAGCGCTATGTTCCAGTGCCTGGTCAAGCTGGCAAGTCTCGCTCGATTGCGACGGCAACACCTTTGGTTCGCCGTCGCCGCTTCGGCTGCGCTCGCAGCCAGCCCGAAGTTGTCCTCCGGCCAGTCGACCGCGGACGGCGTGCGATCATCGCCCCCGGGAACCGTCACGGAAGCGCCTCCGGCGCCGCAGGCGGCACCGGCCGATGCCTACGGCCGCCGCACCCTATCGACCGCGCGGATAGCACCGACTTTGAAAGCGGCGCCTCTCGAAGCAACGGATCGCGCCTTTCCCATCAACCTGGCGAGCGCCTTGCGACTCGCTGATGCTCGGCCCTTGATCGTAACCGCAGCGCAGGCCGCCGCGTGGGTGGCCGAGGCGCGGCTCCAGCGCGCCAAGCTGGTCGCGGTCCCGGAACTCGATTTCGGCGTCCTCTATTACCGTCACGACGGGTTTGGTCCGGACTTCAATCGCGGCGTGAACCATCCCTCTTTCGGATTCCCCGGCGGTGGCGGACCGCTCAATCAGAATCTGAACGCCATGTGGATCGGCGGCAGCTTCTTCGCGACCTTCCCGGTCACCGAGGCGATTTTCCAGCCGCTCGCCGCCCGGCAAATCTTGAATTCGCGGCGCTATGACATTCAGACGGCCAAGAACGATGCGTTGCTGGCCACGGCGAATTCCTACTTCGCGGTCCACCAGTATCGCGGCCAGTATGCGGGTGCCGTCGATGTCGTCGCGCGGGGTCGCTTGCTGCTGGAGCGCATTCAACTGTTGAGCAAGGACCTCGTGCCGCGCGTGGAAGTCGACCGAGCCGCAAATATGCTGGCCATGATGGAGCTACGCGCGGCTTACGCGCGGCAGCAATGGCGCGTCGCGAGCGCGAATCTGACGCAATTGTTGCGGCTCGATCCCCGTGTCATCGTGGCGCCACTCGAGCCCGACCATCTGCAGATCACGTTGATCGAACCCGACACGCCGCTCGACCAGCTCATGCCCATCGGCGTCGGCAGCCGGCCGGAGATTGCCTCGCAGCGGGCCCTTATCCAGGCCGCACAAATCGGCGTGCGACAGGAGAAGAATCGGCCGCTGCTGCCAATCTTCTTGCTCACGGGCTTTCAGACGCCGGGCGACATGCGCATGCAAGGCGTGGTCTACGGCCTGGGCTATGGCCGCAACATGAACAATTGGAGCCTGCGCGAAGATGTCAGCCTGCAGGCGATCTGGCAGCTCGATGCCTTAGGGTTCGGCAACCTTGCCCGAATCAAGAAACAGCGCGGCATGGAATCGCAAGCCATCGTCGATCTCTTCAAGCTGCAGGACGAGATCGTGGCCGAGATCACGAAAAGTCAGGCCAGGCTGCAAGCGGCGGCCGTGCGCGTCGTCGAGGCGGAGCGCTCTCTCCGCGAAGCGGTCATTACCTTCGATGGAAACTACGAGGGTCTCAAGCAAACGAAGCGCTTCGAAAACATCCTCGTTCAGGTGTATCGTCCCCAGGAAGCCGACGCCTCGCTCGAGAATCTGTCGGTGTCCTACGATCAGTACTTCGCCACGGTGGCCGACTACAACCGGGCACAATTCGAGCTGTTTCACGCCCTGGGATACCCGGCCCGAGAAATCGCTTTCCTCAGGCCGCCCGGCGAGGCGCTTCCCGTCGACGTCGTGCGTCCCGATTACTTGCCGCCGGTGGGCATCGGCCCGCCGCCGGCCACTCGATGACATTCAAAGGTCATTCGCCATGCCAAATTCGCAGACGCGCAAAGGTAGAAGCTCCCGTTCGATGCAGTGCGCCCTCCTGGCACTGCTGCTCCTCCTGCTGACGGGGCCAAAGATGTGTCGGGCGGACGCGCCGCGAATGACCGGCGCCGCCTCTTCGAAAAAGGGCGACTACGCCGCTCCAGGGCAAGGTGTTGGTTACTACTCAGGCTATTCGGGGCCGCGACAGACGGGCCGTGCGACGGCCACCGACGAACAGAACGCCATCGCACCCCCGAAGGCGCAAAGCTCGGCGTCGGCCTCCGCCTCGGCGCTGCGCGTGATGCAGGTTTCGTCACAGCGCCGCGCCGACGAGTCCGAGCGCGTCACGCCGCCTGAGTCATTGCCGAATCCGGGGTATCAGGAGTCAACCCCCGGTCCGATTCCGAGCTTGCCCGCCGCGGATCCCAAGGAAGATCCCGCGCTGCGGGGAATCATGACGCTGAAACCTGCGCAGCTGGAAGAGACCGACCTGGCGCTGCCGATCAACCTGGCGACGGCCTTGAGGTTGGCCGACGCGCGGCCGCTGCTGGTCACCGCTGCGCAGGCGAGCGCCTGGGTCGCCGAGGCCCAGTTGCAGCGCGCCAAGGTGCTGTGGGTGCCCCAATTCAACGCCGGCACCGATTACATCCGCCACGACGGCTTTGGGCCGGATTTCAATCGCGGCCTCAATACCGATGCGCGCCCGCTGAATCAGAACATCAACTTCATGTACAGCGGCATCGGCCTGACGCAAAACGTCGCCATGACCGACGCCATCTTTCAACCTCTCGCCGCGCGGCAGACCCTGAACTCCAAACGTTGGGACATTCAGTCCGCCAAGAACGACGCGCTGTTCGACACCGCCAAGGCATATTTCAGCGTACACGAGTTCCGCGGTCGTTATGCGGGCATCGTCGATACGGTCCAGCGCGGCCACAAACTGGTCGAGCGGATCGCCTTTCTCAGCCAGGATCTGGTCCCCAAGGTCGAGGTCGATCGTGCCAAGAGAATGCTCGCCGATCTGCAACAAGAGGCCGCCTCGGCCCGGCAAATGTGGCGCGTCGCAAGCGCCGATCTAACCCAGTTGTTGCGACTCGATCCGCGCGTGGTGGTCGTCCCCATGGAACACGATCATCTGCAAATCACGTTGATCGAGCCGAGCCGCGGCCTCGACGAGTTGATCCCCATCGGGCTGATCAACCGTCCGGAACTGGCTTCGCAACAAGCGCTGGTGCGCTCCGTGGCGCAAATGATTCGACGCGAGAAAGGTCGGCTCCTGATGCCCAGCCTGATGTTGAACGGCTTCCAGACGCCCAACGAATACATTGAATTCGGCGCGCAAGGTATCGGCTTCGATCGGCAGATGAACTTGTGGAGCCTGCGCGACGACCTCAGCCCGCAGGCCCTCTGGCAGTACGAAGGGCTGGGCTTCGGCAACATGGCGCGCATCAAGGAGCAGCGCGGCGAGCAATCGCGGTCGATTATCGAGCAGTTTCGCATTCAAGACGCGGTCGCCGGTGACGTCACGCGGGCCCAGGCACGGCTGCAAGCGGCCGCGGTGCGCGTGGTGCAGGCCGAACGCGCAATGCGCGAGGCACTGATCACTTACGAGGGAAACTATGAAGGACTGGCACAGACCACGCGCTTCGGAAACGTGCTGGTGCAAGTCTACCGCCCGCAAGAAGCCGTGATTGCTCTTGAACACCTGTGGGACGGCTACAAGCAATATTTCAGCACGGTAGCGGAATACAACCGCGCAGAGTTCGAGCTATTCCACGCGCTCGGGTACCCGGCGCAGGAAGTTGCCGCGCTGCGTCCGCCGGGAGATGTTCAGCCCGTCGATACCAGTCGTCCGGCGTACTTGCCGCCGGTGGGCGTGGGGCCGCCGCCGGCGACGCGTTAGCGACGCGTGCCCTTTGCGTTACGGCTGTCATTTGCCCGGTCAACCTGGTTGCCATGCCGCGTTCCGCGTCGGTCGGCCGAAAGACTTCGAGGTATCGTCGAGTCGGGAGGACCAAAAGCCGCATCCGCTGCAAGGCGAGTCGTAAACCGCCCGTCGACCGTCGGCGCTTGGCTCGACTGGGGAATTCCGCCTACGGCGCGGCCGGCACCATCTCGATAGCGTCGACGTCGCATGCCGCGCCGTCGGCATCGATTTGCTCGGCGTCTTCACCCGAGAATCCGCCCAGGCGCAACAGGTTCTCCTCGTCCTGGCGGGCGCCTTGATACGCGCCGTAGCCGGTCTCGGTGATTGCCTGCCCATTCTCGTCCACGAATTCCTCACCGTAGCCGGCGACACGCTTTCCACGGCGCGAGAAATATCCGACGCCATTGCCGGGGATGAAGATGCGCGGGCCTTTCTTGCGATGCGCGCAGTAATCAGGGTAGTACGGCGTGAGGACGCACTTCCCGCCGACCGGATAGTCGCAGTGATCCGGACTCTCCAGCGGCGAAAGAATGGCAACGCCGCGCTGGCAAGGAACTTTGTAATCCGCGGCGCACGCGCGGCGCCGCAAGATCGGCGTCGGCACCAGCAATTGCGGATTGAATCGCGGCCAGGGGAAGCTGGGCAGGAACGTCGGCGACGAGGGCGCAGCGGGCACGGCCTCGGCCGGCGCTGCTTCTACCGGCTCTGCCGGATCCTCGGCCATGACCCGCGAGGCCACGGCAGCCGTGATCAGTAGGGTGAGGGCGGCGGATAGCTGTCGTGGCATTCGAGGACCTCCTTGGGCCCGACCTTGAAACGGCGTCTCCCTTCACAATCATTCGTGCCGGGCGAAGCGGAAAATCTCGCACAAGCGCTCGGTCCCGATTACTCTTCGCAAACGATGCATCTTCCGCGTTGCCGATAATGCTAGCAACGCGTGCGGCATCAGAGCTGCGTCGCCGCAGCGGGTGCCGCCGACCGCTCGTTTTTCCATGCGCCGCGAGCCGCCTTTCGGCCCGCGGCTCGATGACACGACCCTGCCGCACCGCTATACTCGCGGCCAGCACGAGCTTTATTCCAGCAATTATCGGCCCCCCGCGAGGATGGTTCACGATGGCTATTCCTGAAATCGCACCCGGAAAGACCCGCCTGGGCTGGATCGGCACCGGTGTCATGGGCGCAAGCATGTGCGGCCATCTGCTCGACCGCGGCTTTGCCATGACGGTTTACAACCGCACGCGCAAGCGCGCCGAGCCGCTCTTGGCCAAGGGGGCCAAGTGGGGCGACTCGCCGCAGGCCGTGGCGGAAAACTCGGATGTGATCTTCGCGATCGTCGGCTATCCGAAAGATGTGCGCGAAGTCATGCTCGGCGCGCAAGGGGCGCTCGCCGGCAGCAAAGCGGGCAACATTCTCGTCGATATGACCACGAGCGAGCCGTCGCTGGCCGAGGAGATCGCCGCGGCCGCTCAGAAGCGCGGCGTGCATAGCATCGATGCCCCCGTTTCCGGCGGCGACATCGGCGCCCGCGAGGCCCGGCTGTCGATCATGATCGGCGGCAACGCCCAGGTGGTCGAAGCCTTGCGCCCCTGCTGGGAGGCGATGGGCAAGACGATCATTCATCAAGGCGGAGCCGGCGCCGGGCAGCACACCAAAATGGTCAACCAGACGCTGATCGCCACGAACATGATCGGCGTCTGCGAGGCGCTGTTGTACGGATATCGCGCCGGACTGAACCTGGAAACCGTCATGCAGTCGGTCGCCCCGGGCGCTGCCGGCAGTTGGTCGCTATCGAACCTCGGTCCGCGGATCATCGCCAACAATTTCGACCCCGGTTTCTTCGTCGAACATTTCATCAAGGACATGGGTATCGCCCTGGCCGAGTCGAAACGGATGAACTTGTGCATGCCGGGCCTGGCTCTGGCGCACCAGTTATACGTGGCGCTCGCGGCGCAAGGGCACTCGCGCGACGGCACGCACGCCCTCGAGCTGGCGCTCGCCTCGATGTCAGGCATCGATTGGAAGAAGCGCTAAGTTCGCGGGCCCCTACAATCGTTAAACCCGGCGCCCTTGCCGGGTACCCCGTGCCGTTTCTCGGCCGCTTCTTACCGCATTTGACGCGCAGTGCGTGCAACCTACGTTTGCACGGCTTCGCCGGACGTTGGCCCAATCCGTCTCTTGCAGCGCGGCGTTGGTAGCGGTCGCTGCCAGAGAGCGAGCGTACGAAACGTTCGAAGCCCACCTTGGTTCGCCCCCGACCCCGCCGCGGACCGCACCCCACGAGCAAATCGGACCATGCCAGTCGAGCAGCAGTCTCCCCCCGTTCTGTTGCAGCCCCAAACCGGCCCGGTGACCACGGGCGAGGGCGATCGGATCCTGATTATCGACGACGAGCCTTCGATCGTCTCGGCCCTGTCGGCGCAATTGCAGCAGCAGGGCTTCGTTGTCAGCCTGGCAGCCACCGGCAGCCAAGGTCGTGCGGCGGCGCATCGGGAGCGGCCCCAGCTGATCATCCTCGATCTGCGGCTGCCCGACATCGACGGATTCACGCTCTGCCAGGAACTGGCCGACGATCCGAACACCTGCGGCACGCCGGTGATCCTGCTCAGCGCCATGGTGCGCCCGGATATCATTCGCCGCTCGCGCGCCGTGGGCTGCCAGTACTTCGTCCGCAAGCCCTACGACCCGGGTGCGCTGTTGGTGCTGATTCATCATTCGCTGGAAGAATCGCGGCGATGGAGCGCCCCCCTGTAAGCTGGTGAAACAGTCACTTCCCGTCACTGCCCGGACGGCCTGTGCCCCGCGTCGTATCGCCCTTGAGAGCGCCCGCGCCGATAGGTTATGATTCCTTCCCAGAAACAACGGCGGGAGAGCGTGTAGTGGCCCGCTAATAAGGCCAGTTGATCACTTCTAAAAGCGGAGACGCGCGTGGGAACGAAGAAAACGGGAAAAGGGCGACGCAAGGTGGGTCGGAAGAAGCGCCGCATGCGGTCGCGAATCCGCCACCGCAAGGGTTAGACTGAACCCGAGTTCTTCGAGTTCTCGACGCCTCTTCGCGCTCTCGAGTGTGAACGCGCGGCAGCCGTACGCTCGTGGCTGCGCGGTCTTGCTTCGTAGCGACGCCATGACGCGGTGAGACCACGCGCAGGCATCCGCTTGGGGCATCGAACGACGACGCGCCGCGTTGCTCGCGCGGAGGCGCGTGCTAGACTTGATGGTCCCGGACCGCACCCGCTATTGTCCGCAACCATGAAGCCCCTACGGATCAAGAATCCTCGACGGCGGTTCTCCGCGGCTCGTGATGAAAACGGCGTACCTCATATTCACGCCGGATCTTTTCCCAGCGCCCTGTACGGGCTGGGCTTCCTGCACGCCGTCGATCGGCCGACGCAAATGCTCTTCGGCCACGCCGTGGCCAGCGGTCGTTCGACCGAACTGATCGCCGACAAGCCCGAGCTCTTGGAGGCCGACCGCTTCTTCCGCCGCGCCGGATTGTTCCTCACCCTCGAAACCGGTGTACAGCAGCTCGACGACGTCACCTTCAGCAATGTCACGGCGTATTGCGAAGGAGTCAACGACGGCATGAAGCAATACGGCCGCTCGCTGCCGATGTGGGCCACAGGGTTTCAAATGCACCCCTGGAATCAACAGTCGGTGCTGTTGATCGGCAACCTGCTGAATTTCGGCGGGCTGGCCGTCGGGCAACAGCAGAACGAGCGCATCTTGCTGGAACTGATTCAAACCGGCGTCGATCGCGACATGCTGCGCGAGCTGTTCGAGCCGCTCTTGGACAACGCCGATTTCGACCTGCTGGAAAAGATCAAAATCTCGAACCGGCTGTCGAACGAAGCGCTCGAACTACTGACCGATCTGCCGCGCCTGGCCGGCAGCAACGCCTGGGCGGTCGCGCCGGCGCGCAGCGCCTCGGGCGGGGCGCTCTTGGCTTCGGATCCCCACTTGGAAGTGAACCGGCTGCCGGCCCTGTGGTACGAGGCGGCGCTGGAATGGGATGAAGACTGGCTGATGGGGGCCACGCTGCCGGGCTGCCCCTTCTTTGCCGTGGCTCGCACGAGCCGGCTCGCCTGGGGCGTCACGTATCTCAAGGGGGATACGAGCGACTATTTCATCGAAGACTGCCGCAAGGGCCCCCAGGGGCGCTGGCAGTATCGTCGCGGCGAGACATGGGTCGACTTTCAGGTGCGCGAAGAAAAAATCTTGCGCAAGGGGGCCGAGCCCGAACGGCTGAACGTCTATTACAACCCGCAAGGCACGCTCGACGGCGACCCCAATCAACTCGGCGACGGCTATCAACTGCTCACGGCCTGGACCGGCGACACCGGCGGCGGCGAGCGCAGTATGCAAACCTGGCTCGAACTGGTCGGTTGCACCAGCACGCTTGATGCCATGGACCTGGTGCGCGAATGCCCGCAGCCAACTTTGTGCTGGATCTTTGCCGATAGCGAGGGGCACATCGGCCGGCAGGCAAACGGCCAGTTCCCCATTCGCGGTAACGGCCACAGCGGGCTGTTGCCCATTCCTGCCTGGGATGAAAGCAATCACTGGCAGGGCTGGATGTCGACCGACCTCCTGCCGCGCGTCTACGATCCGCCCGAAGGGTACGTGTCGAGCGCGAACGAAAGCATCCTGGGGGACGATGGCTCGGCACTTGTGACCTTGCCGGTCCCTAGTTATCGCAAGCGCCGCATCGACGAGCGGCTGGCCGCACTCGATCACGCCACCCTCGAAGACATGCAAGCCTTGCAGTACGACGTCATCAGCTTGCAAGCGCGCGATCTCTTGGAGGTATTCCTGCCCGAGCTGCCAGAGGGCGCGATCAAGGATCGGCTGTCGGCCTGGAATTGCAGCTACGATCCGGCGAGCGTCGAGGCAACGCTCTTTTCTCGCCTCTATCGCAACGTTCTTTTGGAAATCTTCGGACAGGATGCAGAGCATGGCGGCCTCGGCTGGCGGCGCATGCTGTATCTCTGCTCGCGCGTGGGATTCGCCATGCCGGTCGTGACGAGTCTCGATCGGCTGCTCAAGAAACAAGACAGTTTGTGGTGGGCTGGCCGCGACAAGGGACAGTTGATTCGCAAAGCGGCCGCCGCGCTAGCCAGCGAGCCCGACCAGCCCTGGAGCCGGACGAACGCCTTCAGCTTTACGAACCGGTTCTTCGAAGGGCAGCTCGTCGGACGCACGCTCGGCTTGCACACCTCCGAGTTGCCCATGCCAGGCTGCCATGCGACTCCCTTTCAAGGGCATTTGCTGCGCTCGGCCACGCGCGAGACGACGTTCGCTCCGTCGTATCATTTCGTCGCCGATGCGAGCCGACCCGAGGCCTGGACGAACCTTCCGGGCGGCCCCAGCGAGAGTTGGTTCTCGCGCTGGTACAAGAACGACATCCCCCGCTGGTGCTCCGGCCAGTACAAAAAACTGGCCGTCGACGGCATGCGGTAGCCGTCGCGCGGGAATGACAGCACGAAGTGTCATGACGGCGCGGCGGTAAGTCCGTTGATCACGCTTCCGAGCTTTTAACGGTTTTCCGCGGGTTTCTCGTAGATCGGCCGGGTTCCGAACGACCCAGGGCGGTCGGCGCGACGTAAGATTACTGGTAAGCTACGCGCGCTTCGCACCCTGCGAGGCGAACCTTGTCCCACCCAACTGCCTCGCCTCATGAGCACGCCGTACGAGCCGTTCTCGGACCAACCGCCTTATCCGGCTTCCAGCACGATTACCGTAGCCTCGGGCCCGGTCCCCGAGAGCCAGATTCCGCCGTTGCCCCCGCGCCGCTATCGCACGCGGCCGCGGCGCGTGCTTTTGCCCGCACTGCTATTTGTGGCGACATGCGTGGCCACATTCTGGGCCGGTAGCAATCCCAGCATCCAGATCATGCGGCACGACTTCGTGAACCAGGTGTTCCCGGGATTTGGGGGTGGCGCCGATGGCATCATGCTCATCGGCCGCTGGCACGATGGGCTGGTCTACATGATGGCCGTGATGGGTATCTTGCTCGCGCACGAGATGGGGCACTTCATTCAGGCCGTGCGCTACGGCGTGCCCGCCAGCTTGCCCTTCTTCATTCCCATGCCCTTTACCCCTTTGGGAACCATGGGCGCGGTGATCGGTATGCAAGGCTCCGAAGCCGACCGCAAGGAGCTGTTCGATATCGGGCTGTCTGGGCCGCTCGCCGGGCTGGTCGTGGCGCTGCCGATTGCCTGGATCGGCATTCAACAGGCGCAACCCTTCCCGATGAATGCGCCCTCCGGCATCCATTTTCAAGATCCGCTGCTCTTCCGAGTTCTGATGCAGAAACTGCACCCTGAGCTGCTGCCCGGCCAGGAATTGACCATGAACCCGCTGTTGATGGCCGGCTGGGTTGGAATGTTGATCACCGGTCTGAATATGCTGCCGATCAGCCAGCTCGATGGCGGACACGTATCTTATGCCCTGTTCGGCAAAGGCTCATTCTGGCTGGCACGCGCCGTGGTGGTAGCCGCCGTGGCATTCATGCTCATTAGCGGTGTCTATGGCTGGATGGTGATGCTGCTTTTGGTCACGATGATCGGCGTGCAACATCCGCCCACGGCCAACGACAGGGTCGAATTGGGGTGGGGCCGGCGCCTGCTTGGGCTGGCCTCGCTCGCCATCCCGGTGCTGTGTCTGGCGCCGAATCCGATCAGCGCGATCGGGAACTGACGAAGAGCGAACGTCGAAAGAAAACTAAGTGACCAATGCCGAATGGTCATGAGGTGCTCGGCCCTCTGATTTTCGGCCATTGATTTCTTTCGACGTTTGATTTTCGTCATTCGTGATTCTCCGCGGCCCGCTCGGCCTGCACGTAGCGGATTACCAGTCCCGCGAGAATCAACGCTCCGCCCGCCACGGTCCACCAGGCCGGGCGTTCGCCGGCGGGCGTGAGCATGACCCAGATCGGCACCAGTACCGGTTCCAGCAGAGCCAGCGCCGCTCCTTCCTGACCCGATATCTCCCGCAGCCCGCGCGCAAAGAGCAGATACGGCAAGCCCATTTGAAAGAAGCCGAACGCCGCCAGCACCAGCAGTTGATAGCCGCTCACCGCTTCGCCGCGGTACAGCAGATAAGGCGCGATCAACGCGGCGGCCGCCAGATGATTAAGCGCCACGATAAACGCGCCCGAATGGCCGCGCAGCCGGCGCATCGACACGACGACGGTCGCGTAGGAAATGCCCGACAGCAGGCCCAAGAGCACGCCCACACCGGCCCGCGATTCCAGGCTGTTGGTGCGCAGCTCGAACGACAGGATCACGGCCGCGCCGGCCAAGCCACAAACCAGTGGCACCAGGTCACGCGGATCGTGTACGTCGCGGTACAAGGTCAGCCCGAACAGAAACACCCATAAAGGCGCGGTGCTTTGCAGCCAGATGGCATTGGCGGCCGTGGTCAGTGTCATCGACTGCAGGAAGGTGACGTTCATGGCCGTGAAGGCCAGCGCCATCGGCACCAGCCGCCATTCCCAGCGCGGCTTTCGCACGGCCGGCAGTACGAGTACGCCCGCGAACAGGGCCCGCCAGAAGGCCAACAGCGTGCCACGAACGTCCTGCGGCCAATCGTCGAAGACGTGCGACTTCACGAACAGGCCGTTGGTGCTCCACAGAAGCGCCGCCAGAACGACGCAGGTACGTCCCAGCGCTTTGCCGGAGAGTCGCCGCGAGCCGCCTTCCGATGCATCCACCATGAGGGCCCCGTGTGGCGGCCGATGGGGCATCCCGGCAAGCACCGGCGGACGGGCAGTCCGACATGCTCGCCGTGCGGTACCTGCGCGCAGGGATACACCGCCACCGTGTCACTCGATCAATTACCCGAGATACCGTCGGCCTCAGTTCGACGCGCCGTTCACGGGCTGAGGCTGAGCGTGCAGCGGAGCGACGCGACCACTCACCAAGGCGTGCATGTTCTCGCACATCGTCTTCAGGGTTTCGCGCAGCACGCGCAATTCGTCTTCGCTCAAGCCGTGAGTGGCACGAGCACGCACGGCCAGGCCACAGGCCACCATGCGAGCCCACTCTTCCTCGGCGCGCGGGGTGGGACGAATCAACTTGCGGCGGCGATCGTTATCGTCGGTCACTCGGACGATCCAACCGTCGCGCTCCATGCGATCGAGCACGCCCACCAAAGTCGGCGCTTCGATGTGCATCCGCTCGGCAAGTTCCGATTGCGACAGCTCGCCATCGTGCGAAATGCAGGCCAGTACTTCCCATTGCCGCGAAGTGATGCCGTGGGCCGCCAGTTCCTCGTTCATGGCACAGCTCAGCGCGTGCGCCGTGGCAAACACCCAATATCCAACACTAGTTTCGAAGTCGTAATCGAGCATTGGCCGTTCCTGCGGTGGGGTAAGAAGTGCCTCTTCCTGGAGATCATTAGTTTAAGCGGTGCGAAATTGTCATACAAGCAAATCGTGCCGGACAGCCAACAAGTGGGGTTTTGCGACCAGAACGACCACATCTGTCGGGCCCCGTCGGCGTCGATTTCACGCGCTTGCGCCCCCCGCCTGCCGCCAGCAATAAGCGAAAAGCAACTGCCACTCCAGGCGCTGCACTTGCCTGCACAAGGACGCGCTCGACGATCGACCCGCCGCCGCGGCCCGGCACAAGTCGACGAACCGGAACGCGTCCCAGTTCTCCCCGGTGCTTAAGAACTGCGCCGCATGATCGAGATCCGCCGCAACGGCCAGCTCGCGCGCTCCGGCCATTAGCTCACCATGGATCGCATGGGCCGGCACGCGGCGAAACCAATACTTGGCATTCTCGTAGTCGGGCTCGCGACGGTGCATGATGCCGTGCCAGTAGCTCCCTTCGAGCGTGTCGAGCGATTGGCTGATCGTGTGCGACTCGTCGAGAAAGTCGTACAAGAGCCACAGTCCCGCCAGGCAGCCCTCGGCCATCGACTCGTCGCGTACCGCGTGCGGCGCGAGGATCTGCTCCGGCGAAAGGGCCGCGAGCGCCGCGCGCCGCGATTGATCCGGCTTGCCAGGCCCCAGCTCATTTAAGTCTGCGGAAGCGATCAACGATGCGATCGCGGCGTTGTACACTGGTGCGCTGAAGGGAGTCATCGGCGAAATGCCTCGGTATTGCTTTTTCGGCAGGGGGGAAAGCAGTTCGGTGAAGGGGGGCGAGAGCCGCGTCGAAAGGGCCGGTTTGGCCAACCCCGGGACGCACCGTGGGGATACCCAGACGCACCCTTACGAGCACCGCGGATCTCGCTGCAATTGGCTACCTTGGGCTGTTTAGGGTTGGTAGAATGTCGCCTCGCAACCGGCCGTCGTAGGCCCCTATTCGATGGTGGCCTAGGGTCGATTCTTTTGCCAAGATGACAGAGTGATGAGTAGCGATCAATCCGCACCCGCGCCCCAAGACACCCCCGCCGCATCCGCACCTCCGACCGAAGCACAAGCAGCTTCGACGCGACCGGCTCCCGCTCCGGCTGAAACCCCTGCTTCGCCGCCGCAGCGCATCGCCATCGGTTCCCAACGTGCCGGCAGCCGCATCCAGCGCCCGCGCATTCCGCCCGCGCTCGCGCCCCGGCCGAAGCCGAAGCCTGTCGTGAAACCCGAAGTGGCGTCCCCAGAAGTAGCGCCGAACACCGCGACAGCCTCGGACGTGGCCGCCACGCAAGCGGCACCGCAATCGCCGGTTGCCGAGGCACAGGTTGCCAAAGCGTCGACGGCTTCCGCGCAGGCCGCGCCCCCGGCGGCGATCGACAGCGCGCCCGCGACGGTCACCGCCCCGACACCTGCACCGCCCTCCGCGCCGCGACCGTCGGCATCTCCATCGAGCGGTTGGGTGACGAAAACGCCGGTGCCCAGCATTCGCGGCGAGCTGCCGCCTGAGTTGCAAAAGGAAGTCGACGAGGCGCTTGGTGACTTCTCACTCGATGAGGTGCTCGATCCAGGACAGAAGCAGGCCGCGCAAGCAGACCTCGAGCCCGAGTCGCGCCACCAGGCGAAGATTCTCGCGATTCACAATGACGACGTGTTCGTCGAATTAGGCGGGCGCAATCAAGGCGTGTTGTCGCTGCGGCAGTTTCCCGACGAACCCAAGGTCGGGCAAGTCGTCGAGGTCGTCGTCACGCGCTTTGACGGCGAGGAAGGGCTCTATCAGCTGACGCTGCCAAACTCCACAATCGTAGCGGCCAATTGGGGCGATATCGCCGAGGGCGTGGTCGTCGAAGCCCGCGTCACAGGACACAACAAAGGCGGTCTGGAATGTGAAGTGAACAACATTCGCGCTTTCATTCCAGCCAGCCAGATCGACGTCTACCGTGTCGAAGATCTGGAACAATTCGTCGGGCAGAAATTCCCGGCCGTGGTGACCGAGGCGCGACCGGAGCGCGGCAACCTGGTGCTCAGCCGGCGCGCCGTGATCGAACGCGAAAAGGCCGCCAGCAAAGAACGGTTGCTCAATGAGCTGGCCGAAGGGCAAGTTCGCGAGGGCGTGGTCCGCAGCCTGCAACCCTTTGGTGCCTTTGTCGATCTGGGCGGCGTCGACGGTTTGCTGCACGTCAGCCAACTTTCCTGGCAGCGGGTGAAGCATCCTGGCGATGTGCTGCAACTCGGCCAGACGGTGAAGGTGCTGGTGCGTAAGATCGATCCCGACACGCACAAGATCAGCCTGGCGCTGCGCGATCTTTCCGAGAATCCATGGACCAAGGTCGCCCTCAACTATCCGGTCGGCACGACGCAGCGCGGCACGGTGTCGAAGATCATGGAGTTCGGCGCGTTCGTCGAATTGGAGCCGGGCGTCGAAGGCTTGGTACACATTTCGGAGCTCGCGCACCAGCGCGTGTGGCGCGTCAGCGACGTCGTCAAGGAAGGGGACGTCGTTGATGTGAAGGTGCAATCGATCGACCAGGATCAACAGCGCATCGGCCTATCGATGAAGGCGCTCGCCGCGCGCCCCGTGCCGGTGAAGAAGGAAGAGCCGGAAGCAGACGATACGCCACTGCCGCCCATCGTCAGCAAGCGCAAGGGGCCCCTCAAAGGGGGCCTCGGCAAAAGCTCCGGCGGCGACCAGTTTGGATTGAAGTGGTAGCGGTAACGTCATGCGACCGCCGAGCAAGCTCGGCGGCTACGTAATGCGGCATCCAGCGCGGATTTTAGTTAGCCGCTGAGCTCGCTCAGCGCTGGCGTGGAACTTTCCTGCCGCCCGCGATTCGCAACCTGCCGTCAAATCCGGCATTTTCACTTCGCGTGACAGTCCATGTCGCTCGATTCATGCGATCCTGGCGGCCACGAGAGTCGCACGGGCTCGAGGAACTCGCCTTGACCCGTTCACCCCCCCTATGATTCGATTGGGGGCGGAAAAGGCCCTGGTGAGCTACATCTTCTTGGGCGGCTTAGGGTTGCCTTCCGCGGGTTCGCTTCGATTCCTTTCTTGTGACTGCGCCCTGCCCGGCCGGCTACTAACGCTGTGTGGACAGGAGTCACCCCGAGCGAGAGCCAGTAACAGGGCGCGCACGTGTGGAAGCAGTCTTGGACGTTTTGCAGCAGACCGACGAGGCCTTGGCCGCAGAGGCTGCCCGCGAGGGCTCCGATGGGCCGGCGTTCGTTGCCTTGGTCGAGCGATTTCGCCAGCGTGTGTGGCGGATCTGCTACCGCCTGTTGGGCAACGAGGCCGACGCTCACGACGCCGCGCAGGAAGTCTTCGTCCGATTGTTTCTCCACCGCGCACGCTTCGACGGCCGCTCGAAATACGCCACCTGGGTTCACGCCATCGCCGTCCGCACCTGCCTGGCCATTCGCCGCGGGCGCGGGCGCCGGCAAAAGCACGAAACCACGGCCGTAGGTAACCAACTGGACACGCCAGGCACACGCCCGGAGAGCGAACACCTGAGCATGGACGTCATGACGCTCCTGGAAGGGCTGGACGAAACGGACCGCGCACTTTTGATTTTGAAATACGCGGAAAGTTACAGCTACGAGGAGTTGGCCGAAATCTTCGATCTCTCGGTGAGCGCGTGCAAGATGCGAGTCAGCCGCGCCCGCGACAAGATCAACCAGAAGCACGGCGACGCCATGCGTTAGTCGGCGACGTGAGATGACGGCCCACCGTCGAACAATTAGTAGTCGAACAAGAAGCACAGGGAAACGACGAAAAACGGACGCTTTCGCCATGACATTCGACATCTTCGAACAGCTTGCGGAAAAAGACGTGCCGCCGGTGCCGAGCAACTTCGATCGGCAGGTTCACGATCGCGTGAACAACAGCTTGTTCGGCGTACACATCACCGAGTTTTTGTTCCAAGTGGTTCCCTACGCGATTTTGCACTTTGGCCAGGCCGTGATCGGTCTGGCAGCTTTGACACTTTCCGGAGTTTTTCCCCAAGACCGTGGCGACCGGACAAAGCATCGCTAACTGAATCAATCCCTCTCCCCCGCCAGGGGAGAGGTTAGGTGAGGGGTCGTGCGTTGTGAGACGTTTGACCCTCCCCCGGCCCCTGCCTGAAAGGGAGGGGCGTTTGGTGAAGGCTAAGCAGGTTGCATTTGATCGAAAAGAGGATTTAACGCTCTCGACAATTCGCCGTTAACCCGCCGCACAATACCGCGGTTCCGCGACGGGAAGACAACGAAACGTCGGGCGCTTTTTTGTGTTCGCTTACGAATCTCAATCTCAACCGAAATCTCGGAACAAGGAGAAATATCATGGACTTCCCGCAAACCGTCGAATCGTGGCGTGACGCGCTGGTGAACAGCTTCAATCACGCTTTTGGTCAAATCCTGGACAAGGCCCCCAACGTCGTCGGCATGGTGATCGTGCTGGTCGTGGGCTATATCGCGGCTCGCGTTTTGGATCGCGTGGCTTCGGCCCTCAGCGATTCGTTGGGTCTGCAGACCGCGGCCGAGCGCAGCGGCCTGTTGGACTCGATGCGTCAGGTCGGTATCAACCGCAGCGTGTCGTGGATCATCGGCCGGATCACGTTCTGGCTCACCATGTGCGTGTTCCTGACCGCCGCGTTCAACATCCTCGATCTGCCGACGTTGACCACGGCCATGGAAACCCTGGTCGGCTACATTCCCAAGCTGCTGGTGGCCACGGTCGTCGTGGTGGTCGGCCTGTTGATTGCTACGTTCCTCCGCGGCGTGGTTGCCACGAGTGCGGATCGCGTGGGCGTCTCGTATGCCGAACACCTGGCCAACGGCGTGTACTACGTCCTGGCCCTGATGACCTTCATCGCGGCCTTCGATCAGCTTGGCTTCCAGTTCGAGCTGTTGCAGAACATGATCCTGATCGCCTTCGGCGCCGTCTCGGCCGGGTTTGCCCTGGCCCTGGGCCTCGGTGGCAAGGAAGTGATGGGGGGCATCCTGGCCGGCTACTACACCCGGCAACGGCTGCACGCCGGCGACCACGTGCATGTGTGCGGCATGGAAGGCACGGTCCGCGAAGTCGGCCCCGTCGCCACGGTCATCGAGACCGAGGAAGACGGCCTGCTGAACCGGCATAGCGTGCCGAACACCAAGATGCTCGCCGAGGCGGTTCGGTAAGCAGCTTGGCCCATTAGTTGGGACCAAGGGGGGACCTTCTCCCGAATCGTGGGCGAGGTCCCCAGACCGGAATGGCCGGCGACTCTGCGGAGGCGCAGGCCCGACAAACGAAACGAGTCGAAGGAGCGACTCGGCAAGTCAGTGGCGGGGCGGACAGGGAAGAGAACGGAGAACCGTCGACCCTCCCACCGGTTTTTCAAAGAGCCCTCGGCGTGACGCAAGTCGCGCCGAGGGTCTTTTTTTATTCCCGTGGTGATTTAACCAATGGCTCGGGCGATCGCGAAGGCCGCCGCGGCAGCCAGCCCGCCGGTGACCACGGTTTGCAGCCCGCCGCGGAAGGGGCTGATGCCGGTGAGTCTGGCTTTGACGAAACCAAAGACGGCTAACGCCGCGAGTGTCACGACGACAGAGGCCAACAGCGCCGCGTGCGTTGACGAAATGAAGAAGTAAGGTGCGAGCGGAATAAACCCGCCGACGATATACGAGCCGGCGATCGTCAGGGCGCTGGTCCGCGCCCGGCGCGGGTCAGGCTCTTCCAGCCCCAGTTCGAAACGCATCATGAAGTCGACCCACCGCTCGCGGTTGGCGCTAAGCGCTTTGACGATCGGTTCGGTCTGGGCTTGAGTGAGTCCATAGCCGCGAAAAATCTCGGCCACTTCTTCTTCCTCGACGGCCGGCACCGTATCGCACTCGCGCTCTTCCCGCGCCCGTTCGGCCTGGTAATGCTCGGCATCAGTCCGGGCCGCCAGGTATCCGCCCAGCCCCATGGCGATCGAACCGGCGGCAATCTCGGCCAGGCCGGCAGTGACAATGATCGCGTTGGAATCCACGGCCCCTGACAAACCCGCCGCCAACGCAAACGGCACCGTCAGCCCGTCCGACATGCCGATCACGACATCGCGCACCGTCTCGGTGGCGGTGAAGTGGCGTTCGGTGTGCGGCGTGGAGGGCATGGGGAGAGAAGTAGTCAGTAGTCGGTAGACAGTAGTCAGTAAAAACAGTAGAGACGGGTTATTCAGGCGTTTCGAGGGAGCGCAAGAGGCCATTCAATAGCCTGCCGACTTCCGCGCACTTGTCAGTCAGGTCCGCCGTCGCCTCCGGCGTCAAGTATTTTAATCTTTCGGCCAGCAGGATTTGCGTCTCGACTTCACTCAGGGAGCCGCACGCGATTGCCAAGAATCGACGAAACTCGCGGCGCGAACGACGTCCTTGCCCCTCAGCGATGTTCGAGGGTAGCGACGTCGCCGCACGACGTAGTTGACTTCGTAGCCCAAACGTCTCGTGATGCGGGAATCCAGACGTCTGCACGTAAATGGCTTCGGCCAGATCCATCGCGCGCTGCCAAGCAGTCAGGTCACGAAAATCCCGCCCAGCCATCAATGTCCCCCTACTGACTACTGGTTACTGACTACCGACTACTGCTCAATGTATCCTCTGCCCCGGCAACGCCCCCGCATCCGGGCTCAACACAAACACCTCCCTGCCCCCGGGGCCCGAGGCGACGACCATGCCTTCGCTGACGCCAAAGGTCATCTTGCGCGGTTCCAGGTTCGCCGCGATGATCACCAGCCGGCCGACCAATTGCTCGGGCGTGTACGCCTCTTTGATGCCGGCGAAGATATTGCGACGTTCCTCGCCCCCCAGGCTCACGGTGAGCTGCAAGAGCTTCTTGCTCTTGGTCACTTCCTGCGCGGCGACGACACGCGCAACGCGCAGGTCGACCTTGCTGAATTCGTCGAACGTGATCGTCGGCGCTAACGGTTCGGCGGCCAACGGCTCGGGCCCGTCGACGGGCAAAGTGTTCTCTGTTGCGGCGGGCGTGCCGGCTGCTTCCGCCGCACTCGCTGCATCTTTTCCACCGGGCGCTTCCTCACGACTTGCATTAATCATGGCTTCCACCTGTGCGGGCTCGACTCGTTTCATCAAATGTTCAAAACGGCTGACTTTCGCGCCGACCAGCGGCGTTTGTGTTTCTTCCCAGCGCTCGATGGGCTTGTTCAGTAGCGCACCGGTCTGACGCGCCAGGCTCGGTAGCACCGGCGCCAGGTACACGACCAGTTGGCGGAACAAATTCAGCGCCACCGTGCAGACTTCTTGCAATTCGGCCGCGCGCGCGGGGTCTTTGCGCAGGTTCCACGGCTCGCGCTCTTCGACGTATTTGTTGGCCTGATCGGCCAGGGCCATGATCGCGCGCATCGCCCGGTTGTAATCGCACGCGTCGTAGGCTGCGGCAATTTCTTCGCCGGCCGCCGCGGCCGCGGCAAAGCGGCCACCATCGTCCGGGTATTTGGCGGCCAGGCCCGTCGCTTCGACGAAGCGCGCGGTGCGACTGGCGAGGTTCACCACCTTGCCGACCAGGTCGCTGTTGATCTTGGTCACGAACTCGTCGAGGTTCATGTCCAGGTCATCGAGCTTCGGCGTCAGCTTCGAGGCGTAGTAATAGCGCAAGTACGCCGGATCGAGATATTCCAGATACGTCGCCGCACGGACAAACGTCCCGCGCCGCTTCGACATCTTCTCGCCGTTGACGGTCAAGAAGCCGTGAATGTGGATCATCCGCGGCAGGTTGAAGCCCGACGCCTCGAGCATCACCGGCCAGAACAAGGTGTG
>DASZWQ010000011.1 GCA_035546535.1 Pirellulales bacterium
ATGATCTGGTCGATCCCCTCGGCGGCGGGCGCCGTGGGAAACGAAATCGACGTCGCAACGATCAATGCGGTGGCACATGCCCCCATCAGGAGCCGCGCCGCGAACCCGCGCGCAACGAACATGGTTTGGTCCTGTTGGTCCTCAATACGCTTCCAACAAGGTGCCCCCACCCTTGCCGGCCTCGATTGTCCCCCCGCAGGGTGAACATTCCGTTGCCGCAAGGTCGCCGGCGGTGCCCGTCAGGGCGTGCCGACCCGCTTGCCAGGTGCCCGGAAGGTCTCTGCTTGCCCCGCCGAACGGCTGAAACTATGGTGCGCGACTATGGCCAAAGGGCGGAAAAGCCGCGGCCTTAATCTGTCGCCGGCCTGAACGATGGCCGGTCTCAACCCGAGGAAGACCAACAAATGCTGCGCGGTTCGATCACGGCACTCATCACTCCGTTCTTGAACGGGGCCGTGGACGAGAAAGCGTTCGCGGCCTTCGTGGATTGGCAGATCAAAGAGGGATCGCACGGCCTGGTGCCGGTGGGGACCACGGGCGAAAGCCCGACGGTCAGCCACGAGGAGCACCGTCGCGTCATCGAGATTTGCGTCGACGTTGCCGACCGGCGCGTGCCGGTGATTGCCGGCGCCGGCTCGAACTCGACCGACGAGGCGGTCTCGCTGACGCGCTTCGCCGAGGACATCGGTGCGGACGCCGTGCTGTCGGTCGTGCCCTACTACAACAAGCCGACCCAGGAGGGGCTGTTCCAGCACTTCTCGGCTGTGGCCAAGGCGACGTCGCTGCCGATCCTGCTCTACTCAGTGCCCGGCCGGACCGTGGTCGACATCGCCGTCGACACCATGGCGCGGCTGCGTGACGCCCATTCCAACATCGTCGGCGTCAAGGACGCGACCGCAAGCATGGAGAAGGCCTCGCTGACCCGCTCCAAGCTCGGACCGGATTTCGTCCTGCTCTCGGGTGAGGACATGACGGCGCTCGGCTTCATGGCGCATGGCGGTCATGGCTGCATCTCGGTGACCAGCAACGCCGCCCCGAAACTGTGTGCGCAGTTCCAAAATGCCTGCATGCAGGGCAATTTCGCGGCGGCACTCATGCTGCAGGACAAGCTCGTCCCGCTGCACAAGAGCCTGTTCCTCGAGAACAACCCTGGCGGTGTCAAATACGCTGCCAGCAAGCTCGGCCTCTGCGCCAACGAGTTCCGCCTGCCGGTGGTGCCGATCAGCGCAGCCAACGAGGCCGCGATCGACAGCGCCATGGCGCACGCCGGCCTGCTGAACTGAGGACCTTTGCGTTCGGCCGCTGCCGCGCCTAGATAGAGCCGATGGCAAAGGATCCGAACAAGCCCAAGATGATCGTAACGGGGCTGGCGACTGAAAATCGCCGGGCCCGCTACGACTATGAAATCCTCGAGACGCTCGAGGCGGGCATCATGCTGACCGGTTCCGAGGTGAAGTCCCTGCGGACGGGCAAAGCGCAGATCAATGATGCCTACGCTTCCCCGGAGCGCGGCGAACTGTGGCTGATCAACGCCTACATTCCTGAGTTCGTGCAGGCCAACCGCTTCAACCACGAGGAGAAGCGGCCGCGAAAGCTGTTGGTCAGCAAGAAACAGTTGGCCGAGCTTGCCGAGGGCGTCGAGCGCGCCGGCAATACTATCGTGCCGCTAAAACTATATTTCAATGAGCACGGCAAGGCCAAGCTCCTGATCGGCCTGGGCAAGGGCAAGAAGAGCTTCGACAAGCGCGAGACCGAAAAGAAC